>NZ_QTLP01000004.1:268035-272921 GCF_003635405.1 Parabacteroides sp. AF39-10AC
ATAAAAAAGCCTCGTTATTCGATAAGAGTAGCGAGGCTTTTTTGTTGTAGATATCATGTTTTTATTTGTAACGAAGCCATTTGGACATCTCCTTTATACTGGGTTTCTTACCATACATGAGAATGCCTACACGGTATATTTTGGCGGAAAACCAAGTGAAACCGATGGATGATATATACAAAAATCCAATGGAAAGTAGTATTTCCCACAAAGGCACCTCGAATGGCACCCGGACCATCATCACGATCGGAGAGGTGAAGGGGATCATGGAGCACCAGAAAGCTAATGGTCCGTCAGGGTTTTCCATGCTATAGATTCCCGCATAGAGGGCGAAAACCAAAAGGAGCGTGACTGGTAGCATGAATTGTTGCGTGTCTTCTTGGCCGTCTACAGCTGATCCGATAGCGGCGAATAAAGAAGAATATAATAAGTAGCCGCCTATGAAATAAGCGATAAACAAGATGCCTATCTCGGTGAAGTTAATCGTATGAAGCATCTCTATCCATTCATTTCCATGCTGCTGGGCTGCGATAGCCGTCATGTTAGGGGTTGTGTTAAGTGCCATGCTTGATTGCAAGATCTCGCTTTCCATACCTCCTCCCAAAAAGAAAGTTCCCCCGGTGATGAGAATAAAGGTCATAACCGCCCAAAGGAATACTTGCGTAAGCCCGACAAAACCGATTCCTATAATTTTACCCATCATTAAGTCGAAAGGTTTGACGGACGAGATCATGATCTCGATGATCCGGTTCGTCTTTTCTTCCATAACCCCTTGCATGACCATTCCTCCATAGATTAGGATGAACATATAGATAAGCATGGTGAAAATTACTCCGGTTATGGATGCCACTACGGACGAGGATTGCTTTTCGCTTCCGTTATCCCCCCATTTGATCGTTTGTATGTTGAAATCTACTTTACTTTCTTTTATGATCTCTTGTAGATTGGGGATATTGAATGTTGCCAGTTTGTCACTCTCTATCTGCTTCTTTAATGTCATATTGACGAGTCGGCTCAAATCCGCCGGGATTTGTTTCTTGGAATAGAGGGTTGCGTTTTTCGGATTTTTCTGCAAGTCGTCGGAGATGTTGAGAAATGCGAATATCTCCTTTTCCGACATTTGCCTGTACTTATCCATATCTTTGTCGCCGTTGATAAAACGATAGCTTTCCGTATCCTCGAACAACGGGGCGTATTTGCCGGTGGCGTCGAGTATGGCGACTGTATGAACCTCATCTCCCTTGATGGAAGAGAGCCATAGGGGGACGAACGCAAGTGCAGCGAATAGAAACGGTGTGAGGAACGTGAGCAGGATAAATGACTTTTTACTTACTCTCCGGAGATATTCCCGTTTGATGATTAATCCAATTTTGCTCATACCTTTGATGTGTTTGTACCGGAAACGGTGTTGATAAAAATGTCATTCATAGAAGGGATCTCCTCCGTGAAGGAAAGAATCTCATATTGGGACGCCAGCCGGGTAAGCCAATCGGAGTTACTGATATTTTCTTCCTTGCGTATCCTTAACTCCTCAATACCTCCAGTCTCCTTGCGTACATTTAATATATAGGTATTACTCTTAAACCGTTCCCGTACCTCCTTGACATTGCCGGACAGGACGACCTCAGAGCGATTGATTAAAGCAATCTCGTCACAAATCTCCTCAACGGAGGACATGTTGTGAGTTGAGAATATAATGGTATGTCCGGCCGCCTTCAATTCCAATATCTCTTGTTTAAGGCGATCGGCGTTGACCGGATCGAATCCGCTAAATGGCTCGTCAAAGATCAATAGCTCGGGTTCGTGTATCACGGTAATGATGAACTGTACTTTCTGCTGCATACCTTTCGACAGCTCTTCCAGTTTGCGATTCCACCAAGGCATGATGTCAAATTTCTCGAACCAACGGGTCAAACGACTGCGTGCCTCTGGGTAGGAGAGACCTTTCAATTGTGCCAGATAGATCGCCTGCTCCCCGACTTTCATCTTTTTATACAACCCTCTCTCTTCCGGCAAGTAACCGATCTGGTAGATGTCTTCCGGGCTGGATTCATGGCCGTTGAAGCGAACGATTCCGCTATCCGGTGCCGTAATCCGGTTGATGATCCGGATCAAGGTCGTCTTGCCCGCCCCGTTAGGCCCCAGTAATCCAAAGATAGTTCCTTGAGGAACTTGGATACTCACCTTGTTTAGTGCCAGATGTCCGGCGTACTGTTTTACCACGTTTTCTGTCTCAAGGAAATTCATAGATGTTTTTTATTACATTTTTAATACGATACGCTCACCCAGCTCTTTGCAGAGCACGTTCTTGATCTCGTTGAGGTGGGCGTTCTGTTTCATTAAATCAAAGATCAGCTCCATGTCTCCCTTGTTTTGAGCCTCTTTGATTTTCGCTTGGATATCCTTTATCTTATAGAGGATATAGGCATCTTTCATGGAATAGATTTCCCGGGGTACCAAGTAATCCAATTTATCTTCTTCTTGCTCCAGTTCCCTGAACTTCGTATGATATTTACTAAGCTGGTACTTATCGCTAATAAGGTTGGCGGCAAGCCGGCTGATGTTCGGGTCCGGATGGGCAAGGAAATAACGACTGGCCATAAAGCCCTCGTTTTGACAATGTTCAGCAGCTTCGTCCAGCATTTGTTTGAAGGCTGGCGTATAAAACGTAAGGTCATCACGTTCCAGATCGAAACGGATATAATCGGCGACCCTCATGATGACATGCTCGTTGGTCTCCTCATCTACGTAGTCATAGAGGACACGTTCGCCATATCGTACGATATAGCGCAGAAGAGCCAACTCATAAGCCTCAAAAGGAGAACGTTTCGGTTGGACCTGTATGTTGGGAGCCGTCGGAACCTCGTAGGGAGGAGTAGGGGGCGGACCCGCTTCCTCTTCCGGAATATAGTCCTCGGGCAGTGGAGGCGGAATATTTTCCGGAGGAAGGGTATTCGCCTCTTCCGGTGTATACGGTTGGTAGCCGGGGAAATCCGGATACTCAGGGATCGTATTGGCTGGAGGTTGAACGGGCGGTGTATTCCTTACGGATTTAGCCGCTTGGTTCTCTTCCTTGTTGAGACGGATCTTATTGACCTCGTTGAGTAAGACTTGCTCGTCTATCTCCATGGTCGTACTACATTCCCGGATATACACGGAGCGAGCGATATTATCAGGTATAATCGCTACCGTACGGATAATATCCGAGATCAGGGCGGAACGTTTGATCGGATCACCCCCCGCTTCCGCCAATAGTAACTTTGTCTTGAAACGGATGAAATCCGTCTCGTTCTGGCTGATAAACTCTGCGAACTCGCTCGCGCTATGGCTACGGGCAAACGAGTCCGGATCTTCTCCCGCCGGAAGAAGCACGACCTTGACGTTCATCCCTTCTTCCAATAACATATCGATACCCCGGAGGGCCGCTTTGATTCCGGCGGCGTCTCCATCGTATAATACCGTGATATTATTCGTGAAACGATGTATGAGCCGGATTTGCCCTTGCGTGAGCGCCGTACCCGAGGAGGCAACCACGTTTTCTACGCCCACTTGGTGCATACCGATCACGTCCATATATCCTTCCACCAAGAAACAGCGATCCTGTTTCATGATTGCTTGCTTGGCGAAATAGATGCCGTAAAGCTCGTTGCTTTTATGATAAATCTCGCTTTCGGGGGAGTTTACATACTTTGCGGTCTTCTCGTCCTTTTTCAATACACGTCCGCCGAATGCCACGACCTTTCCGCTTAACGTATGGACGGGAAAGATAACACGTCCTCGAAAACGATCATTCACGTTTCCGTTATCATAAGTGATAACTAAACCGGTTTTCTCGAGGAATTCCTTTTTATAACCTGCTTTTATAGCGGTTTTGTATAAAGCATCCCGCTGGTCCAAGCTATACCCGAGCTGGAATTTACGGATGATATCTTCCCTCAATCCTCGCTCGGCGAAGTAGCGCATACCTACGCTTTTCCCTTCAACATGCTCATGTAATAAAGTAGAGAAGTATTGCCCCGCCCAACTATTGACGATAAGCATACTTTCCCGGTCGCTACGGATTTGTTTCTCTTTCTCGGTAAGTTCCCGTTCCTGTATCTCTATATTGTATTTTTTCGCCAGAAAGCGTAAAGCGTCGAAATAGCTGAGTTGCTCATGTTTCATGATGAAGTGAACGGCGGTTCCACCTTCTCCGCAAGCGAAACACTTACAGATATTCTTTGAGGGGGATACGTAAAAAGACGGTGATTTGTCCGAATGAAACGGGCATAATCCTACATAGTTGATCCCTCGTTTCCGAAGAGTCACGAATTCAGAGACAACATCCACGATGTTCGCCGCATCCAATATCCGGTCTATGGTAGGTTGATCGATCATTTTAAATTACTCCTTTTTTAGCGAACACAAATGTAGTGAAAAATAACCAAACACAAACAAGAGCCAATGTTTGCTTGTGTTTAGTTATTTTTCCCTATATTTGCAACGTGAAACGAATGCTACTCGCCAAGTACGCCTTCCAACTTATAAGACTATATTTTGTAACTGATTGGATATTAATAGAATATATATCCTTTCAGGACTAGAAGAATTATCCATCATCCTGTGGAACATCCTTTGACAGACAATTGGTTCGTATTGCGAGACCTGACCCGTCCCAATGCTAAACGCCCGGCCTATAGGTTGCTGGAGGAAAAGGGCATAGAGGTTTTCACTCCTATGCGTTGGCAGTTGGTCGAGAGGAAGGGTAAGCGGATTCGTGAGGAGGTTCCTCTTCTGCACGATTTACTTTTTGCCCATACTACCCGTACCTGTATGGATCCAATCGTAGAAGAGATGGCTCACCCGATAAACCTGGGGGATTAAGCATACAGCTTTGTAAGTCTGAA
>NZ_QTLP01000040.1:0-24328 GCF_003635405.1 Parabacteroides sp. AF39-10AC
GGTAGGGCTCTGAATTGCCGTGGGGTCTGTTTTCGGGCCACGGGATAACCACTAGAAAAGATAATCATAGAGATGGATATATTAACAAGCAAGTGCTCGGATAGGTTCATGGCACATGTTCGCAAGCGACGTGACCAAGAGGCCGTCCGCTGGTACGTGCTCACGCTCCCTACCGCCGGTGGGAAGCGTGACAGGATCAGCCCCTCGAAGGGACTGGACGCTGAGCTTTTGCGGCGTGAGCGTCGTGGGGAGACGTTGTTCGAGTATTTCTCCCCCTCGTATGTCGAGGCGAGGAAGGTTGGCGGTAAGATGGTCAACACGAGGCAACCGCTGCTGTACAACTACGTGTTCATCCACGCCTCCGAGAACGAGATCTTTAGCCTGAAGCGTACGCTTCCCCTGTACAATTTCCTCCCCCGGGTATCTGACGGTGGACAATCTTATTTCCCCTATCTCTCCGATCGAGAGATGGATAGCTTACGCTGGATTGCGGCGTCTTACTCCAACGAACTTCCGGTGTACGTTCCGGATAGCGGCCGCCTGTTGAGGGGTGACCGTGTCCGCATCACCTCCGGCCCTTTTACCGACATGGAGGCCGAGGTGGTGGTACAGCCGGGCGGTGGCCATAAGGACGTGATGGTGCGTATCCTTGATTGCATATGGGTTCCCCTGTTCGAGGTGAGAGCGGGGGAGTACGAGTTGATCGAGTTGAACACGAGGGGCAAGCACGTCTATACCCATTTGGACAACGACCGTCTGTCGGAAGGCTTGCACGGGGCCTTGGGCCGTTACCATGCCTGCGGCGACGTAGGTGAGGAGGATGCCTGTCTGGCCCGTGAGGTCCTGCGTGGCTACGCCTCGCTCCGTGCTGAGACCGACGTGATCCGTTGCAAGCTTTACTCGTTGCTCCTTCCTGCTTATAGGTTGTTGGGCGATGAGGATGAGTTCGATCGTTTGCACTCCACGATGCGCAGCATGCTCCCGGTGATCAAAGCGGGGCAATCCCGTGCCTTGTTGCTGGTCACGCTGTACGGCTGTACGGACAGCAGCCTCTACCAGCGCATGGCGCACGAGTTGGTTGACCCTTGGCAGGACGAGGCTTCGCCCAAGAAGAGCAAGTCCGTGTTGATACGTCGTTTGCGTGATTACGACCGTTGGTTCGGGCACGTAGGGAGTTGACAAGTGACAGTTGACAGTTGCGCATAGCGATAAATAAAAGATATGAGAAAAGAGAGAGATATGTGCGAGGTTCCTTCGGGTATCCGTTTGATGAACCTGTTGCGTGATCATTTGACAGAGATCATGGATCGTGAGCGTGCGAACCAGAACTCAATCCACCTGTATTGTACGGGTCTCTACTGGGTTGCGTTCGAGCGTTCTGCCTATCAGTTGCGTCGTGCGTTCCCGGATAGCGAGACCACGCCGCTGTGCCTATTCGCCTACCCGTTCCCGATCGTGATGGTCTCCGTGACGGATCGTTCGTTGCGTTCGTACGTTCGCAAACATATATTGAGTAGGGATGAGTTGGATTACAAGCTATTGACCGTCCCCGGGCTTCCCTTGTCGGACTACCGTGAATGGCACGCTAGCGAGGTGGAGGGGTTGCCTTTATTGAGTGAGAGCGTATGAGTGCGATGCAAATACCGTTATTATTACTGTCCGGCTTCCTGACCTCCGTGTTTTTTGGCATGGTTATCATCCCTAGGATCTTGGTGATCTCCCACAAGAAACGCCTGTATGATATTCCGGACTCCCGTAAGGTGCATACGACCCCTGTTCCCTGTCTGGGCGGGTTGTCGTTCTTCCCGGTTATCTTGATGTCGATGGCCTTGGTGATGCTTTCGCCTTTACCTGTGGGCCTCGGACGTGTCGAGTCTGTCGCTTGGTATGCTCTATGAGTACCTTTTCCTGTTCGTGGGCATGACGCTGCTTTACTTGGTGGGTGTTGGTTACCGTTACAAGTTCGTCGTGCAGGTCGTGTCGGCTCTTCTGCTGGTGTTGTCCGGCAGCTGGATCGATTCGTTGGGTGGCCTGTTCGGGATTTATTCTGTCTCGGCGTTGGTGGGCGTCCCGGTCACGGTCTTCGCCGTGGTCTACGTGACGAACGCCATCAACCTGATCGACGGCATTGATGGCTTGGCCTCCGGCCTGTGTTGCATCGCCCTGTCTGTCCTGAGCGTGGTCTTTTTCATCCAAAGAAAAAGTAAGTCAATGTGTGCTTCATATCCATGGCGGGAGCGTGCGCAATATCTGGTGGGCGATCGTGAAGTATGTGCTGGGGGAAGGGTAGATGGCGGCAATCTACCTTAATATGGTCCCTGACAAAATCATATTGGCTAGCAGCCAATGTTAAATTCAAGATGTAATTTTTAACTAAATAGAGTGCTTACATCCCTGTGTGTAAATGCTTAATGGATAACGGGTGCACTGTATAAATCGTTTACATGGAAGAAGTAACCATGTTACTTGACCAATCATTTTTATCAAACAATATGGAAGATAGAGTTAGGATTATCGACTTGCCCAAGATCTTGGACAAGCGAGGCAACCTGTCTATTATTGAGGAATTGAGACACATTCCTTTCAAGATAGCACGGACGTATTGGATCTATGACGTTCCCGGTGGTGAGCGAAGAGGCGGTCATGCCTATAAGGAGAACGAAGAGTTCATCGTAGCCCTTTCGGGTAGTTTTGATGTGGTGATAGACACTGGTAAGGTGCGTACCACTTATGCCTTCAACCGCTCTTATTATGGCTTGTATGTTCCCAAGGGGCTTTGGCGTGAGATGAATAATTTCTCTACCAATTCCTTGGCCTTGGTATTGGCATCCACGCCCTATGATGCGGAGGATTACATTTATGATTATCAAGAATTCCTAAGGATAATGAATCCATGATATCCTTGCTACAATCTCTTCGTTTCATATTTGCTATCATGATTTTCCTTCATCATTATCCCGTGGATGGAACTGGATGGTTTAAGGCTGGTGGTTCTTGTGGAGTCTTGTTCTTTATGGCAATTGAAGATGGCTGTTTGTTTCTTGCTATCCTTTTGACCAGTTATGTGGTGTATCATTATTATGAGATTCCTGTTTCGAAATATTTAAAACGAAAAATAGTATGTGTAAAGTAACGGTTTATGGTTGCTCGATCGTGGAGCTTCCTAAGATTGAGAACCGGGCGGGGAATATCACACCGATCCATGGGAATGTGAATGTGCCATTTGATATCAAGCGGGTATTCTATTCGTATGACATACCGGGAGGTGAGGCACGGGGTGCTCATGCTCATAAGGCATGTCATCAGTTTCTGATTGCTGCAAGTGGTAGCTTTGAGGTGATGTTGGATGATGGGGTAAACAAGCGTACGGTTTTGTTGAATCGTCCTTTTTATGGCTTGCATATTCCTCCCGGCATTTGGGCTGCGGAACAAGGTTTCTCTTCTGGCTCCATTTGTTTGGTCTTGGCCTCAGATCTTTATGAAAAGGAGGACTACATTCGTGATTACAATGAATTTTTAGATTACAAAAAATGATACATTCATTAGCAGATGTCCAATCTAAGAAGATTGGTACTGGAACACGGATTAGGCAATTCTGTGTAGTTTTACCCGAAGCTACAATTGGAGCCAATTGCAACATCTGTATTCAAGTATTAATTTTTTTCCATTCACAACTGATCAGAAAAAAGGAGGTTGCGTAATGAAAAAAAGAGTTTTAATATTAGGTGGAGAGGGCCATGGAAGTGTAATAGCGTCATGTATAAATAGCAATCTTTCACATGACCCTAATTACGAATGGGAAGTTGCTGGATTTATCAATGATTTTGTTGAATCAGTAGATGGATATCCTGTGTTGGGAGGTACATCCGACATCGAGCGTTTCGTTTCAGAGGATTATTATTTTTCATGGGGAATTCATTTGATAGCTAAAAATCACAAAACAATTGAAGCTTATGATCGACTTGAAATACCAAAAGATAGGTTGGCTACAATAATTCACTATACTGCATTTATTGCAGAAAGTGCTGTGATAGAATCAGGTTGTTTTGTTATGTATAATGCATACATAGGTCCTAGAACTTATATAAGTGAAGGCACGATGATTAAAGCCAATACGTGTATAGGACATGATGTAGTTATAAAAAGGTTATGTCATGTGGCAATGGGTGCAATAGTTGGATCATATTCTGAGATGGGAGAATGCTCTGATGTGGCAATTGGAGCCAGAGTTCTAGAAAAACACAAAATAGGCTCTTGTGCAATGGCGGGAGCAGGTTGTGTTCTTACAACAGACATACCTGACAACCAAATATATGTAGGAGTTCCTGCAAAATATTTAAGAAGTTTATAAATTGAAATTAATCAAAATGATAAAGTTATTAGATCTTCAGGCAATCACCATGCAGTATGGTGATGAATACAAAGCCGCAGTCAATAGAGTTATTGAGTCGGGGTGGTTTCTTCAAGGCAATGAGAACAAGCAGTTTGAGGCTGATTATGCAAAATATATAGGTACTAGTGAGTGTATAGCTGTAGCAAATGGTCTTGATGCACTTTATCTCATTATGAAAGGTTATATTGAGATGGGTGTCTTTCACGAAGGTGATGAGATTATAGTTCCTGCCAATACTTACATAGCTACTATCTTTGCAATTACCAAGAATAATCTCATTCCAGTGCTTGTTGAGCCAACATGGGATAATCTAGAGATTGACATTGATCGCATTGAGGAGGCTATCACAGCAAAGACAAAGGGAGTGATGATTGTTCACCTCTATGGTCGTGTTGCTTACAATGACAAGCTTGGTGATATTTGTAAGAGGCACAATCTTAAACTGATGGAGGATTGTGCTCAGAGTCATGGATGTGCATGGAAGGGTGTAAAAACCGGTGCACTTGGCGATGCTGCGGCTCACTCATTCTATCCTGGTAAGAACTTGGGAGCTTTTGGAGATGCAGGTGCTATTACAACATCAGATGCAGAACTAGCAAGCGTGATTGGTGCGCTCGCAAACTATGGTAGCCAAAAGAAATATGTATTTAAGTATGTTGGCGTGAACAGCCGTATGTCTGAGCTCGATGCTGCAGTACTCGATGTGAAGTTGAAATACCTTGATGAGGACAATGCAAAGCGACAAGAGTTAGCTGCTTACTACTACGATAATATTAAGAATCCACTCATTACTCTGCCTTCACGCATCCCTAACGAGAACAATGTATATCACCAATTTCCTATTCTCTGCGAGCGTAGAGACGAATTACAAGAGTATCTCAAGGTAAATGGTGTTCAGACATTGATACACTATCCTATTCCTCCTCACAAGCAGGAGTGCTACAAAGAGTGGAATAATCGTGTATATCCTATTACAGAAAAGATTCATGACGAGGAATTGTCTATTCCAATGAATCAAATTGTGTCTGCTGAGGAGGCCAAGATTGTGGTTGATTTTTTTAATTCATTCAAATGATTGCACTAATTAATTTCAATACCTATCTTGGAGGTGGAGAGACACTTTTTGTACGGCTAGCAGAGTATTTCGAGAAGAAATGTCCTGAATTATTACTATTTTATAAAAGTGAAAGTTACATAGAATCGGATATAAAAAAGAAAGGTATTAATAAGAAACATTGTTGTCCTATTAATCTTCCAGTTGATTATTATTATCTTAATGATGCAGAGAGAAAAGATTTAAGAAATGCCATATTATCTTCTTTCGATAGAGATGTTAAATATGAGGTTTTCTCATTTTGTGCACGAGATTTGTATTTGACTACAGATTTAACAAAGGAAGAATCGTATCATATCAAATTGGCTCATTTAATTCTTCATGATCAAGACAATCTGTATTGTTGTCAAACACTTCTTGATAAATTAATCCTCAAACTGCGAGGAAAAAGAAATTTTTCTTCTAAGAAGATGATGAAGTTTAATACGAATCTTTTCCGTGAGGTGCAAAGCAAAGGCGTATTAATCCCGATGAGCGAAGTTATCGTAAGATTATGGGGGCGATATGGAATTCAAATACCAAAAGATAATATTGTACCCTTACCTACATGCTCATTCCCTGACTACTCTTTCAAGCCTGTTAACAATAAAAAAATCTTGTGGATTGGCCGGTTTGTAAATTTTAAGCTTCCTTCATTGTGCGCAATGCTGAATTTCTTGAAAAGGCATCCCGATTATTCTCTATCAGTTGTAGGCTATGGCGCAGAGAAGTTTGTTCAAGATTATATGGATAAAAATTGCATTGATCGCAATCAAGTTGTTTTCTTAGGCAAAGTTGATTATGATAAATTGGGCGAAGTAATACAAGGTCATGCTATTGGCTATGCTATGGGCACTTCGATAATTGAGATGACTCAATATGGAATTCCTGTAATTATGGCTATGGCTAGTCCTGACTACAAGTTGTTTAGCAAAGATATCTGTGGTGGTTTATATGTTAATAAGAGCCAAGGTAACGTTGGCGTGGATTTATTCTATGACAATGATTTGAATAAATTCCCGACTATTGATGAGACAATATCAAGTATAGAAGGTGATTATCTTAATTCTGCGAAGTCGTCATATGAATGTATTCGAAAGATGTTTGATTTTGAGACTAACGCAGAAGCGTATATATCATCTTTAAAGAGAGGAGAGTATATTAAATATAAAATATCTATACCTCAAGCATGTTTATTAAGAAAAGTAATATTTATACACTTGAGAACTTGTTATGAACATTCTTAGTATTATCAGGCAAAAGCTTAAGCTATTCTATATTTTTAAATTAGGAAGTTCTTTTGGAACACAACTTGTCTCTCTTTTCCTTATATATTTATTTAGTCCAGATGAATATGGACAATTAGCTCTTGTGATTACCGTTGCGCAATTGTTGTATATATTAACTACTGGATGGACTGACCCGACTATTGTTAATATTGGAACAAAAGAGTATATAGAAAAAGGGTCTTACAAAAACATTGTTTTATATAGGCTGATAATTGTATTTATATGTTTCATTTTGGTAAGTTTATCTTACGTAATATTTAAAGAAAGAATAACGGATCTAATAAAGGATGAATCATATATAGGAGAAACTTTCATTCTTTTTCTTGGATTCTCCATTCAAAGTTTCTTCAATCAATTATTATATCCTTGCTCAAAGAATAATTTGCAATCTATGTTTGATATTGTTTATACCATATTATTCGTTTTAATCGTATGTTTTTTTTGCAGAAGCATTAAGTCATACGTATATATATTCTTTGTGCTAAATCTGGCTTATGCTGTACTTGTATCAATATTTTATTGGAACTTTTTTACAAAAGATAAACTTAATATAAGTTGGAGTGGCTTTAATAAAACGCTATATTTTTCTATTTGGCAAATATTGGGGGTCTTAGGTATTTATCTGACAAATTTGGGTGTTAATTATGTTTATGCAATTGAGAACATAAGCGTATCCGATATAGGTTTGTATAATGTTGCATATAAACTATTTAGCGAGTTTACTCCGATATTTGCTATTTGTGTGATAATAATTCCGCAATGGATATATGGCTCCAGAAATAAGGACAAGTTAATAAGAAATATAAGAAGGAATACCGCTATGGGTGTTGGTGCTTTATCATTTGTATATTTATTAATATATTTTTTATTGACTCCATTTTTAAACTTGATAGGAAAATATGAATATTTACAATCAGTTGATTTTTATTTATGGTTATTCCCGGCATTTGTTTTTATGTGTTATAGTCAAATAATACAGTTGATAATTATGACTACTTCTGCTTTTAAATATATCCAATATGCAACTTTAGTTCAAGGAGTAATACTCGTTTTTTTTTGCTTTGCTTTTGTGCATTTTTTTGGTATAATAGGTGCTATAATATCTGTGACAATTGCGTATTTAGGGAAGTCAGTTTATCTGTATAGTATCTATCATAAAAAAGCTATTTATTTAATAAAAAATATTTCTGAATATGAATGAAAATGTAAAAATTCTTTGTTGTTACTACAAGGAGAATGAATTTGTTCCATCAGATGATATCTATTTCCCAATACAATGTGGTAAAGCATCAACAGGCTTAAACCTAAAAATGCAGGGTGATGATATAGGTGATAACATTAGTGCCCGAAATCAATTTTGGTCTGAAATTACAGGATTATATTGGTTTTGGAAGAATATGAAGCCTGTTGACTGTGTTGGCTTGTGCAGCTATAGACGTTTTTTTAATTTTAATCATAGTCGTTTTATGCCAATGATAAAGATTTTACAAAAATCTAATTATGCAAAAATTAATGATATTAAAATCCCTAATATTGCTAGGATCTTATCAAAATACGATATTGTGACACCGAAAAAATGTTGGTATGCATATAGCTTGTATAATGTAAATAGAATGAATTATTATATTGATGATTTCAAAATATTGCAAGATATAATACATGAATTGTATCCTGAGTATGATGTCGCTTTTATAGAATTGCTTCGTAAACATAATTTTGTATATGGACATAATATGTTTATAATGAAGTGGAGCCTATTTGATGATTATTGTAAATGGGTATTTGATATATTATTAGAAGCTGAACGCAGAATTGATGCAAGCAATTATCCAATAGATAAAATTAGAGTATTTGGCTATATGCATGAACTGTTGCTTACGTTGTATATCTTCAAAAACAATCTGAAGAACTATCAAAGTCAGATTAATTGGGTCACAGACGAAGTAAGTAAATCTCAGTTTAATAGCTTGAAATATAAAATTGCTTGTAAATGCTCTTTTTTTCTTAATAAACCAAGAAATTAGATTTTAAGATATGGTCTATGTTTTTATTGGTCTTCTGCTATTATACTATTGCTATCGACACGATATAAAAGGCCTATAATAGATTAAAAAGAGGATTGCCAAATAATATTAGGCTTTTTATCCATTATTTGCGATATAAACTACTAAGTGGGGGGCATGATGTAGGCAAACTTCTTATCGGTTGGTTTGTTGTCATTCTCATAAGCAGATAAGCCCAACTTCTTCACCCAGTTCTCTACGGTATTGTAACATGGAACCTTTCCACATTTGCCTTCAAGCACCTCATTGAAGATTTCAAGTATCTTCACTACAGTGCGAAGGCCACAATTGGTACGAATGTAGATCAATACACAAAGCAGAACGATCAGAAGAGAGTATCTATGTCTGGGAATAGGGTCGATAACAAATTCTTTTGTTCTTCGGTCACGGTCACGGTCGCTACGTCTTTTTTTTGACTTCCTTCTTCACCTCTTTAAGCTTGGCCTTGTCGGTCGCTTTCTGAGATTTAAGCTAGGCATTCTCTTTACGAAGACGTTTAACCTCCTCTTCGAGGGTTTCTTTATCGGGTTTTGAATCTATCTTTTTCATTGTTTTTAGTTGCTTAATTATTTTACTTAGTTGCTAAAAATCAATGATATATACAAACTGTCAAAGAATTATTTTGCTAACTAAAGCGTTAAAAATGAGAGTGTTGTGTTAACAATAACAAGGGTGCTTAATACTACGTTTTTGGGAACGTAAAACTGGACACCCTATTAAATATTAAAGATTATGAATGAAATGTTAAATTATTGATGTGCTATTATAAGGACAATGATTTTGTTCCTAATAGTGATATATATATGCCTATCCAATGTGGTAAGGCATTTACTAAACTAGAATTAGGTATTTCTGGTGATGGCACTGGTAATAATATTAGTATTCGTAATACTTACTGGTCTGAAATCACAGGGCTATATTGGACATGGAAAAATATGGAACCTACAAAGTATGTAGGTCTCTGTAGTTATCGTCGTTTTTTTAATTTCTCACATGGTTTTTCCTAATCTATGATCAAAATTTTACCAAATATTTCATATGATTTTGTGAACGATGTTAATATCCATGATATTTTAGTATTATTATCAAAATACGATGTAATAATGCCCAAAAAATATTGGTATGCATATAATTTAAGAAATGTATGTCGTATGAATTATCATATTGAGAATTTTGAAATTTTAAAAAAATATTCACGATAAATATCCCGATTACGACAACGCCTTTGATGAGTTGTTTAAATTTAATAATTTTGTTTATGGTCATAATATGTTCATAATGAAATGGAATATGTTTAATAGCTATTGCTCCTGGGTATTTGATATCCTCTTGGAAGCAGAAAGGTTGATTAACCCTTCAAATTATTCCATTGATAAAATTCGAGTTTTTGAAAGTCAATTAACTTGGGTGACTGATGAATTGTCAAGTACTCACTTTAATGATAAAAAATATGTTTTAGCTTGTAAGTGTTCCTTCTTCTTTAATAAACCTAGAAATTAATGCTTCCATATATATTATTTGGAATGTATCTGTTGTATCTTATTTTTAGATATGACATATGCTTAAAAAAGAATAATAAATTACGTCATATTTACATATGTCTACTTTATTTATTTTTATTGGTTGGCTTAAGGTATCAATTTGGTCCTGATAGTTATTCTTATGAAAAGGAATTTTCGTCATTATATAATCCTATTGGAACTGAAACTTTGTATTATCCTCAATTAGGTAGACTTTATCCTCCTTTATGGATTGGTTTAAATATTTTTTGTAGAACCGTCGGTGATTTTGTTTTACTTCAATTGATATGTAGTTTTGTTTTTAATATATGTATTTTTTACTTTATAAAAAACACTACAACAAAAGTTTTTACAGCTCTTTTTCTTTTTTTTATTTATGACTATCTATATTTTTCGACAGATATTTTACGTGAATCTTTGGCTATAGGTATTGATTTAGTGGCCCTGATAATGTTTTTTAAAAACAAAAAAATATTATCGATTATTTTGTTATTTATCGGTTTTAGTATTCATATATATTCTATTTTCTTTATTGTAACTATGTCATTTCTTTATTTTGGTATAAGTAAAAAGGTTGTGGCAATAGGTGGATTGTTTTTTGCTTTTTTTGTTAATTCGCAAATAAACGCTACGGATTTTATCGCAAACTACCTGTTTTTAGGCGATCCTACAGGATATGGAGATGGCTTTGAAAATATTTCCTTATTGGGATTTGCATTTAAGTCCTCTGTTGCTTTAATTCTTATATATTTCTTGTATTTGAATAAGAATAATAATAATGATTCTCCTTTTCTATTGATTACAAAAAGTAATAATGATCTTAAAAAAATTCTATATGCTTATTTTGCTACGGTTTTAATGCGTTATTCCATCCCTATTGCTGACCGTGTATTTAATTATTTTGAAATTATATATTTGGTCGTAATTGTTGAAGGTTTATATAGATTTGTTATTTGTAGAGGGACATATCATCAAAAAGTTTTGAAATTGACAATATTAATATTTATAACATATTTACCATTTTACATGATTAATTCAGGAACGAGTGATAAGGGCGTTTCTATGTATGTTCGTTACTATCCTTATAATTCGATTTTCCAAAAAGAGTATATAGAGGATAGAATAAAGTTTTATATTGAAGATGGTAGATAGTATTTTTAATTATGATATGTCATGTTTATTTGGGAACTAGTGGCAACGCTAGCCTATATTTTGACGAGATTTATAAGGTGCTAGAATGAAATGGATATAAGCAGAAGGCTTTTGCTTATTACTATTATATATTTAGTTATGGATCAAAAATGTTTTTTTAAGGGGGATGTAGCATATGGGTTAGAAAAAAGGAAGATTAAGAAAGTTTTTTTTTACTACTTGAAGTTCTTAAAGCTTATGTAATTATACTAATCAAATCAATTATTAATAGGCCCGTTTTAATTAATTATTTACATGCTGGTAATAGTTTTTTCTTTGTATCTTGGTTTTTAAATTACTTAAGGTGATATCTGGTTCGAAACTCGTTATTACCTGTCATGATGTAGCACGTAATAGTGGTTGGGATTCTGAAATGAAATATAGGAAACAAATATTTCATCATGCAGATTTTCTTTTAGTTCATACAGAAAAATCAGTATATGATTTAATCAATTTGTTTTCTATAAATAAAAAACAAAATTATCGAACATCCTTTTCTTGTAATGGATTTAAATAAACTGAAAAGAAACTATTCAACAAAAGAATATTCACCTGTAGATTTTCTATTTATAGGCCATTTAAGAAAAGAAAAAGGAATAGAATTCTTATTAAAAGCATGGGAGAGCTTTTATTCCATATGTCCTATGGCTACGTTAAGAATATGTGGTAAAATAGTCGTGGTTAAGGTTGACGGTGTCCCAGAGAATATGGCTGTTCAAGAGGCTTCTCCCTCGGTTGAGGTTCAGAAGCCATCTGGTGGTGCGGATAAACCGGTTCGTATTTGGGTAGAGATTCGCATAAGCAATGGATTGCACTTATCCCGTATTCGACCCTTACAGCGTAAGTTGTTTTGCTAGTTAGTTTCTATTTTTGTCTTCCCCCAAAAAGTATGGAGACAAAAGAGTATTTTGAAAAGATTATGCAGGATTACAACCAGCACCGCAAAGGCTGTAATCTCCGTAAGTATTGTACAGATGAGGGTATTGACTATAAATGTTTGGTTGAGTATAAGAAAAATTATGGAGCTTGCCATTCATCCGGCACGGCTGATTCCTCTTCCGGTGCCTCGTTTATTCCTCTTCAGATTATTGAAGAGCGTTGTGAGTGTCCTACCAGCGCTCCTTCCTCTACGGGTGGTTGGTATATCAGACCGCTTGTCTTGTCTACCCCCTGTGGGGATGATATAGAAATCTGCAGTAATAATCTGGCAGCGGTCTTGGATCTGCTTCGTAAAATGACCTCTTGAGATGTTGAACTTTACTAATCGGACTCGATTCTATATCAGCAGCGTTCCTTCCGATATGAGAAAAGGGGGTGACAGCCTGGCTGATTTAGTGCGCATGTGTTTTTGACTTGAACGGTTATGTCGTCTACCAGAAATGGTTCGATGACGGCAAACTTCTCCGTCCGAAGTTTGAGGCTATAAAAGCCTGTCATCGTATCAGTCGTGAGGAGGTGATATTGTTGTTTTCCAATGCCGTCCAGTCTAATCTATATATTTACGATTATGACAGAGAATCAGAAAAATCAGTCTTTCGCTTCCGAATGGGCGAAGATCACCAAGTATCAGGACCGTTTGGATAACAAGATTGAGGATGTAAGGAAAGAGTTGGAAAGCGAGCGCTTAAGGAGTAAGTTAGGCAATTGGAAATCAAGTGGCTATGTGGTGTTTTTTAACGGTGTGTATGCTTTAAAATCAAGAATTTCTTCAACGCATGTTCCTATGTAGTAGATTTTGCATAAAACAAAAATAATATCGAATGAAAAGAAAGGATGTTTTTCATGTTTATTGGGGTACGCAGGGTAATGGAGGTCTTTATTTAGATGAGATCTATCAAGTGTTGAAATCTGTGGGGATATCACAAGATGTTTTCGTTAGCTATTATTATCCTCTGGCTTATGGTAAGAAAGTGTTTTTTAAATATACGGATTTAATTAGCGGAAAGAAACGTAATCGGTTGAGTCCTTGTATCAGATATGCGGAATTGACTTGGGGATTGATGGTGACATTATTTTATGTATTGATATATCGACCTCGTGTTGTAAATTATTCGCTTATTACTTATGGATTTTTTGTTGAGAAGTTGTTTTTTAGGATGATCCGTATTGTTTCTAAATCTACTCTTGTATTGACTTGCCATGATGTGTTACCTTTTCAATCAGAATATTCACATGGCCATTCTGCTATAACTAGAATGCATAAGACTTTGGCTATCCCGGATTTCTTATTGGTGCATAATTTAAATTCACAAAGAGATCTATCTTCTTATTTTGGCATTTCGGAACTAAAGATTTTGAAGCATGATTTCCCTGTTATGGACTTATCGAAGATATTTGACATTACACGACCTTGTAATAAAGAATTTGATTATTTGTTTATCGGGTATCTCAGGAAAGAAAAGGGTCTTGATGTTTTATTAGAAGCTTGGAAAAGATTTCATATTCGTTATCCAGACTATACCCTTTGTATAGCAGGAAATCTTCCCGGTTATTCTCATTTGCGAGTTGATGATTATGCTGGTTTGAATATTACATTTCGTTTGCAGTATTTATCAGATATGGAGTACTGTAAATTGATATATACATCCAAATGTGTTGTCCTTCCTTATTGGAGGGGCACAAATAGTGGAGTGGTATCTACTATTATTTCCTTGGGAACGGATGTTATAGCGTCAGATATCCCTATGTTCAAGAGTAATCCTATGTTAGATGAGGAATCTCTTTTTGAAGCGGGTAATGTGAATGCCTTGGCTGATAAATTGGAGGAAAAAAGATATTGCGTAAGCTGTCAAAAAAAAGACATATATAAATATCGGTTAAGTTTTAATGAACAGGTTTTAAATGTATATCATAAGCTCTTGGGTAAAAATTAAAAATAGATAATAGCTAACGAAAGAAAATGATTAATATCTGATAATTTTAAAATATGAGTTTATATGCATGGAAGTATAATTTATAATGTAAAAGGCTATCCATCGAGAGTACCTTTTCATCCGGATAGAGTATATCCTGAATTTTCGAATAATCCTCATTTGGAGATTAGTGATAGTCCTAATCTTGTATATGATTCGGTTAGGAGATTATTTTTAGAGAATTATCCACCCAAAGATGACGAAGACCTTACGTATTGGAATCCTTTACGCATCTTGGTCCCAGAGGGAGGTGTCGTGACAATCAAGCCCAATATGGTTCGCCACTGGAATGAGAAAGAGGATTCAGATATTTTTAGTGTAATTACGCATTGGTCTATAGTTCGAGTCGTTATAGATTATGCTTTATTGGCCGTGGGACCTAATGGTAAAGTTTATGTTGGGGATGCTCCTCATTGGGATTGTGATTTTTCCAAATTGGAAACGATCTTGAATATCGAAGAGTTTAGAAAATTTTATGACTCTTACGCTTCGGGACAGGTTCACTTTGTGGATTTTAGGCCAGAGTGGTTTGAGGCATCTGGGGTTGTTAACACGAAGAAGGGACTGAAGTTGCAGGGTGACCCTAATGGCTATTATTTGGTTGATCTAGGTAAGGACAGTATGTTTAATGATTCTTCTCTTGATGCTAAGTTGTTTTATGGATCTGGCTATGACAATAAAGATACCATACATGCCCATTCGGAGGGAAGACATCAATATCTAATTGCAGGTACACCAATTGTTTGTGATCTATTTATAAATATACCAAAATTGAAGACTCATCATTTGTTGGGGTTGACTGTCGCAATGAAGAATTTGGTAGGCATAAATGGAAACAAAAATTATCTTCCGCACTTTAGACTTGGTTTCAAGGAAGAAGGAGGCGATCAATACCCGAAAAAAACACCATCATTGCTGTTGAGATATTATGTTTTAAGATATCTACTTCCTTTATTAGCTAAAAGTTATCTGCTAATGAAATTTTGGGGAATACTCTTAGGTCTCGTTCATAAATCAGGAGGAAAAAATCCTTATGCGGGTGGAGCTTGGCATGGTAATGATACTGTGTGGCGAATGACCTTAGACTTAAACCGCTGTCTTTTATTTACGGACAAAAAAGGGAATTTGAATCCAATGACTTCTAGGAAGTATATTAATATTGTGGATGGTGTTATCAGTGGTGAAGGGGAGGGACCTATGTGTGTTTCGGAAAAATATACAAATCTTCTAATCCATACCCATAATCCGTTAGTAGCTGATGCTATAGCGGCTCAACTAATGGGTTATGACTTAAGGCATATGAAATTATTGGTGGAAGGTGTAAAAAAACATCGTTTTGACCTATTGCCAGACATAGATGACCTTTCTTCTATTCCTATACGTATCTTAAAGGCACAAGATCCGGAAGTGAAAACAAAGAATACATTACTCATTAAAGAATTGGAAAGTTTGTCTTTTAAAAAACCAGAGGGTTGGAAAAATGAAAAATAAATCGTTACTGATATCGTTAGCGGATAGATACAATGGATTTTCTCCCTATCCTATTTTAGATAAAATAAATGGATCGCAGTGGTTATCGATGCAGGAACTTGAGTTGATTCAACTTTCTTCTCTAAGAAGGTTATTGTCCTTTGTAGCACAATCTGTCCCATTCTATCAAGCTTATTTCAAGGAACATGGATTGACTTGTGAGGATTTTAAGTCATTGGACGATTTGAAGAAATTACCTATTATAGATAAGACGTGCATCAACTCGCAATTGAATAGTTTTGTGAGCGAATCCGCTACAAAACCAATTGTCTGGTTAAAAACGACAGGGTCTACCGGGGTTCCTTTTAAATTTGTGAGAACACGTCTTGCTCAAAGTTATAAAATAGCTAGTAGGTTGAGGTTCCGTAACTGGTATGGGGTAGGACGATGTGATCGTCTATTGAATGTGTCCGGGATTCCTCCCCAAGAACATGGTGTTGTTCAGGATTTGGTTCATTATCTACATTATAAGGCGACATCAAAACATGAGATTTACGCATCGGAAATAACGGATGAAAATATAACAGACGTGGCAAAGTCAATAGATCTCCTTTCGCCCAAAGTAATAATGGGATATCCAAGCGGTATTGCATCTTTAGCTATAAAATTAAAAAATAGCCGGTTGGATATTCATAAGCCATTAGCCATTTTTACTAATTCCGAATCTTTAAATCCACTTCAGAGAAAACAGATAGAGGATACCTTTGGCGTGATTCCTCGTTCGGATTATGTGGCGACAGAGGGGTCTATCGCCCATGAATGTCCTTGCGGTGGTTTGCATGTCGATATGGAGGAGTGTATTGTTGAGATTGTTAATCAAGATGAGAATGGAGTAGGAGATGTGGTACTGACATTCTTGCATACTTTTGATTTTCCTTTGATTCGTTACAAAATAGGTGATCGTGCTAAATGGGACTTAACGCCTTGCGCATGTGGGCGGGGACTTAAAAAGATCAGTTCGCTTCTTGGACGCTCTGCGGATGTTATCAAACTTCCCAATGGAAAAGAATATTCTGCGGCTAATATAAATATGCGCATAGCTAATTATGATTTTATAGGCAAGGTTGAACAGTATCAAATTATCCAAAAAAATAAGGCAAATATCCTTTTAAAATTAGTCTTGCTCGATAAGAAGGACGTAAGTACTCCGTATTTATTTAAGGAAGAGCTTTCTAAGATTTTTGAGGGTTGTATGATTTCTCTTGATTTGAGTGGGGAGTTGATTAGAGGTAAGGGTGGAAAATTACGAACCGTGATAGGATTATGATTTTTTGTGGTGATATCGCTTTACCTTTTGTGGGAAGTATTGACTATTCGTCTATCCCTCTATCTATTAGAGAAAAAACATGGTTTGGAAATTTGGAGGGTAGCTTATTGATCGATTCTTCCGCTTATTTGTCTCGGAAGGTTGTTTTCAATGATTATGATGCGGTAAGGGATTTATGCCAGAGCTTTTCGTTTAAGGGATTCGGATTGGCGAACAATCATTTGTTGGATGTTTGTTCGTATAAACAGACTGTTGATTTATTGTCTAGGCTGGATGTCGAGCCTGTAGGAGCGGGGGAAACTTTAGAGGAGGCAGAACGTCCATTGTTGGTAGAGGATGAGTATGGGCAGTCTTTTGCTATCCTTGCTTTTGGTTGGAATGTAATAGAGTGTGTATATGCATCGAAAACAAAAGAGGGAGTAAATCCTTATGAAAAAGAACATGTTTTATCCTCTGTTAGGAAAGCATTATCTCAATATCCGAAGAGAAAACTTATTTGTTTTTTTCATTGGAATTATGAGTTGGAATTATATCCTCAACCTTTTGATCGGGAACTATCTAAGGTTTTAATTGATCTGGGAGTTTATGCGGTTTTGGGTTGTCATGCTCATAGGGTTCAACAAATAGAATTTTACAAAGGACGTCCGATCGTTTATGGATTGGGTAATTTTTTATTCCCTCAAAATATATATTGGAATGGAAAATTGAGATATCCAAGGTTCTCTTATAATGAATTAGTGTTTGAGATATTACCTGATAATCAATTTAAAATATATCGTTTCTTTTATGATGTAAAGAACATGTCCGTTCGTGCTATTGATATGTGTGAGGCTTTTGATGATTCAAATAATATCATGGCAATTTATGGTGAGTCCGATTATAATTACTTTTTTCAAGAAAATAGATATCATAAGAAATTTCTTCCTATCTTTTATTTTTCCGATAGTAAAGTGTTGCTGGATCTTAAAACCAAGTGGGTATTGTTTAGGGGAACGTTTGTGAACTTAGTGAAATATTTTATAAGAAGTTTATGATAAAAAAGTTATATTATCTATCTCCTGTTATAATACAGAACTTTCTTTGTTCATTGAAAGGTTTCTTGATTTGTAGAAAGCGATTGAATAAGAATTTTAAGAAGCAGTTGTCCCTTTTTGATAAATATGCTTATCAGCCGGAGGCGGAGCTTCGTTTGTTTTTGCAGGAGATTCGAACTGTCCCTTATTATCAAAGGTTGTTTAGAGATTTTGGCTTTAATGTAACAGCAACTAATCTGTATAAGGAGCTGTTGAAATTACCTATACAGACAAAGTTAGATGTTAAAACTCATCATAATGACATTGTAAATCTGAATTTTATAGGAGAGACTTATTTGTTGCATACAAGTGGAACTACGGGCGGGGGATTGGTCTTTCCTTGTAGCCGGGAGATGGAGAACAAGCAATGGGCTGTATGGTGGAGATACCGTGGTTGGCATGGGATTGACTTGAATACTTGGTGTGGATGGTTTGGAGGTCGTACGATTATTTCTACAAAGAATACAAAGGCTCCGTTTTGGCGTATTAATTATCCGGGCAAACAGGTTATGTTTAGTGCGTATCATTTGAATAAAGATACTGTGGAGTTGTATTATCAAAAACTGAAAAGATCGGGACTAACTTGGTTGCATGGATATCCTTCTCAAATATCTTTATTAGCGTCCCTTATTGCGGATCAAGGATTGACTCCTTTACATTTTGTTACACATGTGACATTTGGAGCCGAGAATTTATTGGAAGGCCAAAAACAAATTATTAGTAAAGTTTTTCCTAACGCAAAATTGACACAGCATTATGGTTTGGCAGAGGGGGTAGCTAATTTGAGCCAAGATGTACATGGAAGATGGAAAATTGATGAGGATTTTGCGTATGTGGAGTTTGTTCCGATTTCTGAGGAAGATCCAACAATCTGCCGGATTGTTGGTACTGGTTTTTCAAATTATGCGTTTCCCTTGGTTCGCTATGATACGGGAGATATCGCAAAAATTGAACGATTACCGAATGGCACAGTGAATGTCTTATCTATAGATGGACGAAAAGAAGATTATATATCGTTACCTAATGGAGTTAAACTTGGACGTTTAGACCATATATTTAAAGATTTAGTAAATATTCAAGAGGCTCAGATTTATCAAAAATCGATCTCAGAGATAGAATTTAGAATTGTAAAAGGGCAATTTTATAGCATTGCGGATGAACAATTGCTTTGGTCTGAGATTCGTTCACGGATCACAGATTCAATTAAAATTACAATTTCTTACGTAGACAAGATTTCTCGTACAAGATCAGGGAAATTGAGACTGGTAATTTCAGATGTAAAATAGGATAGATGATGAAACAAATAATTCAAGACCTCAAATCCGGGTCAACCATCTTGGAGGAAGTTCCTGTTCCTCAAGTGAAATCCGGTCATGTTTTAATCCAAACGACTCGTACGTTGGTGTCTCTTGGAACGGAGCGTATGCTCGTGGAGTTCGGCAAGGCGAACCTGATTGATAAGGCACGGCAACAACCGGATAAGGTGAAGCAAGTTTTGGACAAGATCAAGACGGATGGTTTGCAGCCGACACTGGAGGCCGTGTTCAATAAGCTAGGGCAGCCTTTACCTTTGGGATATTGCAATGTCGGACGTGTGGTAGCTGTAGGGAAAGGTGTCGCTGAGTTCAAGGTGGACGATCGGGTGGCCTCGAACGGGAATCATGCGGAGTTTGTTTGCGTGCCGAAGAACTTGGTGGCGAAGGTGCCGGATGATATAACGGATGAGGAAGCGGCCTTTACGGTGATTGGCTCGATTGGCTTGCAAGGAATCCGCTTATTGAATCCTCAGTTGGGCGAGACGGTCGTGGTGGTCGGTCTGGGATTGATTGGTCTGATGGCGGCGCAGTTGTTGAGAGCGAACGGCTGTAAGGTTATTGGGGTGGATTTTGACCAGCAGAAGGTGGATATGGCCGCTTCGAAGGGAATCGTGGCTGTTAATCCGGGCAAAGGTACGGATCCGGTAAGGCTCGTGGAGGATTATACGGGTGGTATCGGTGCGGATGGTGTCTTGATCACGGCCTCCACGCAAAGCAATGAGGTGATCCATCAAGCGTGTGAGATGTCCCGTAAGCGGGGACGGATCGTGCTGGTGGGTGTTATCGGATTGAATATGCGAAGGGATGACTTCTATAAGAAGGAGTTGAGTTTTCAGGTATCTTGCTCGTATGGGGCCGGACGTTATGACGAGGAATATGAGAACAAGGGGCATGATTATCCGTTGGCTTATGTCCGCTGGACGGAAAAGCGTAATTTTGAGACGATACTCCATGCGATCTCATCCGGATCGTTGGATGTCAGGCCGTTGATAACGGAAGAGGTTGACTTGGCAGACTATGAGGAGATCTATGGCGATATGCGCAAGAAAGGATCGATCGCCTCTATATTGCGGTTTCCCGCTGATTCAAAAATGGAGTCGGTTGTTTCTATCGGCAGTAATGCTTTTGTGAGTGGAAAGGGCAAGATCGGAATCATAGGGGCGGGTAATTATACCTCCGCCATGATCATACCTTGCTTGGCTAAGGCCAAAGCGAGAATCAAGTATATAGCTAGCGCCCAAGGCTTGTCTGCCAAGATATTGGCGAAGAAGGCGGGAGCGGAGAACGCTACCTCGGATTATCAAAACATATTGCGAGATCCGGAGGTAGATCTGGTGATGATCACGACACGGCATAACCTGCATGCCCGTATGGTGATAGAGGCTTTACGGAATGGGAAAAGCGTATTCGTGGAGAAACCGTTATGTTTGAATAAAACGGAATTGGATGATATCGTACAGGCCTATCAAGAAGTTCCTAAGGGCACGACCTTGACGGTTGGTTTTAATCGCCGTTTCTCTCCGTTCGCCGAGAAGATGAAGCAATTGCTGGGTGATGGACCAAAGAATATAGTGGCAACGATGAACGCCGGCTTTATTCCGCCGGAGGTATGGGTACATGATCTTGAGATTGGTGGGGGACGTATTATTGGCGAGGCTTGCCATTTTATTGATCTATGTTCTTTCTTGGCGGGCTCGGAGGTCGTGGCTGTTTGTATGAACGCATTAGGAGAAAATCCGGAGGAGAATACGGATAACGCTAGTATATTACTTCGTTATGCGAACGGGACGAATGCGGTGATCAATTACTTCTCAAATGGTTCAAAGTCGTACGCGAAGGAACGTGTGGAGGTTTTCTCTCAGGAGAGGGTCTTGGTCTTGGATAACTGGCGTAAATTGACCGGGTATGGTTTTAAGGGTTTCTTATCGATGAAGGCCGGTATGGATAAAGGGCAAAAACGTCAATTTACGTTGTTGAATGAACGTATCCGGGAGGGCGGTGAGCCTTTGATTCCATTTGGGAGTATATTGAATACGACAAAAGCTACTTTCGCTTGCATTACGAGCTTGAAAGAAAGATGTTGGGTGAATCTCTAAAATTATATATTTCTACTCTTCGGAACTTGAGATCTCGCCAAGTTCGTTATCAAGTCTGGTATAGGCTACGGGCATATATTAGGAAATACAGGAGCTTTCGGTATGTATTGTCATTACCGAGAGTGGGACATCCTTTGTCTTTTAAACTTTTCATCTCGAAATATACGGACTTGGATAGTGTTACGGGGCATTTCTCTTTCTTGGGTAAGGAATCCGCTTTTCTAGGATGGAACGATGAGAGCTTTGGTAAGTTATGGTCCTATAATCTAAATTATATGGACTACCTTCATCAAGAAACTATATCTTTCGAACAGGCCGTTTGCTGGATCGATAAGTTTGTCGATGAAATAGAGGGGAATAGGAATGGTCTGGAACCTTATCCGATCGCTTTACGAGGCATCAATTGGATCAAGTTCCTGTCGAAATATCATCCTTATATTCCGGCAGAGAATAAGCGAGAATGGGACTCCTCCTTGTATGCCCAATATAAGATTTTACTGGATAATCTGGAATATCATCTTTTAGGGAATCACTTATTGGAAGACGCTTTCTCCTTGTTATGGGCCGGGCTTTATTTTAAGGATGAGCCGATCTATCAAAAGGCGAAAGACCTATTATTTAAAGAGCTGGAAGAACAACTCCTTCCGGATGGCGCTCATTACGAGCAATCACCGATGTATCATTGTATATTATTGGATCGGTTGCTGGATTGCTATAATGTCTCTATGAATAATTTAAGGTTTATAGGGCAGGAAGGTCTGAATGAACGCTTACGGGAGAAGGCTCGTAGCATGTTGGGGCATGTAGCCTCTGTCGTTTATAAAGATAATACGATACCTCTCCTGAATGATTCCGCTGAGGGAATCGCGCCTTCTCCGGCTCAATTGTTTGAATACGCTAAGCGATTGGATATGGATTGGGAAAAGCTTCCGATGGGAGCGTGTGGCTATCGAAAATTGATGGCGGGCCATTGGGAGGCTATCGTGGATGTTGGAGACATAAAGGCCTCTTACCAACCCGGCCATTCGCATGCGGATATGTTCAATTATGAGTTGCGGATAGGGGGTAAGCCTTTCGTTATAGATACCGGAATTTCTACGTATGAAAAGACAGCCCGTAGGCAATACGAGCGTGGCACGGCGGCCCATAATACGGTGATGATAGGGGATAAGAACTCTAGCGAGGTATGGGGTGGCTTTCGTGTGGGGAGACGGGCAAGGGTGACGCTTCTCAAAGATTCTCCGAATGAGGTGGAGGCTTGGCATGATGGCTTTGGTTCCTTGGGTAAGCATCATCGAAGATTTATGATCGATAAGGATCGTTTTAGGATAGAGGACTCTGTCTCAACTGGCGTGAAAGCCGTAAGCTTGATCCATCTGGCTCCGGATGTGGAGATCATGTCTTGTTCACGGACTGAGATCGTGACGAATATCGCGGCGATAAGAGTGGCCGGCGCATCCTCTGTCGAGATTGTAGAAGATCAAGTGTCATTTACGTATAACCGTTTTCACCTATCTAAGACAATTCGTATTCATTTTGTGAAGAAACTTTCTTATACAATAGGTTGATCGTTGTTGGACCATTCTTGATCAGCCTAAGATCTTACTTTTAAAAAATAACACATATTTCTTATGAAAGCATGTTTCATGGGTTTGGGCTATATTGGCCTGCCCACGGCTATTATTGCCGCAAAGCACGGGGTGGAGATCGCCGGAGTGGATATCAACGCCCAGGTGGTGGAGGTTACCAACCAAGGGAAATTGCATATCATCGAGCCGGGTATGGAGGAGATGTTGCGGGAGGTACTGGCCTCCGGGCATTTCAAGGCTTACACCGAGCCTCGGGTGAGCGACGCTTATTTCATGGTGGTACCCACTCCCTTCAAGGGGGATCATGAGCCGGACGTATCGTTCGTGGAGTCGGCTACCCGTATGGTGCTTCCTTTGTTGAAGGAGGGGGATTTGTACGTGATCGAGTCTACCTCGCCGGTGGGGACAACCGAACGGATGGCTAGTTTGATTTTCTCGGAACGGCCGGAGCTGGAGGGCAGGATCTATATCGCTTATTGCCCGGAGCGGGTGCTTCCGGGTAACGTGATCTATGAGTTGGTGCATAACGACCGGGTCATCGGCGGTATGGACGAGGCCTCCACCCGTAAGGCGATGGAGTTCTACGGCCAGTTCGTGAAGGGTACGCTTCACCCAACGAATAGCAAGACGGCCGAGATGTGTAAATTGACCGAGAACTCAAGCCGGGACGTGCAGATCGCTTTCGCCAATGAATTGTCGTTTATCTGCGATAAAGCGGGAATCAATGTGTGGGAGCTGATCGATTTGGCGAACAGGCATCCCCGTGTGAATATCTTACAGCCGGGTTGCGGAGTTGGCGGTCATTGCATAGCGGTGGACCCTTACTTCATCACGGCGGAGTTTCCGATGGAGAGCCGTATGATCTCTACGGCTCGTGAGACGAATAACTACAAGGCATTTTGGTGCGCTGAGAAAGTGAGGAACGCCATGCTACGGTTTGAGCTGAAGCATGGGCGTAAGCCGGCGGTGGCAATGATGGGCTTGGCTTTCAAGCCT
>NZ_QTLP01000041.1:0-20136 GCF_003635405.1 Parabacteroides sp. AF39-10AC
ATCCGTAGACTTTCTTTTTATCTCACCTCAGACACACTACTTGAAACAGTATCTTAGATCAATTAGCATACGAGGTATATAGTTATTTACCGGAGCGGGAAGGCACTCCGGGAGGGCTTTATTTTGGTATTACTCAATTATATCCGGGAAAGGTGGGAGATGAGTATTTCATGACGAAAGGCCATTTTCATCAACAAGAGGATCGTTCGGAGTATTATTGGGGATTGGAAGGCGAAGGTATGTTGATCTTGATGGACCGAGAACGGAATACGTGGGCGGAAAGGATGATGCCGGGTAGCCTGCATTATATACCGGGCGGTGTAGCGCACCGGGTAGCTAATACTGGAAATAGCGTCTTGTCATTTGCTGCGTGCTGGCCTTCGGATGCCGGGCATAATTATGAAGAGATCGCGAATAAGGGCTTCTCGGCCCGATTGGTAGAAGTGGACGGTACCCCTAAATTGCGATAGCTTATGTATACGATAGCGATAGATTTAGGGGGGACGGTCGTAAAGATCGGACTATTGTCTGATGGTGAGATCGTAGACTGTGTGAGATTACCTTCCCGTCTGGCTCTGGGATTAGCTCCGAACTTACCTAAGATAAAGGAGGCGATTGATCGGTTGTTGGCCGCTTGGCGTATTGATGTGGCTGCGCTTCGTTGTATCGGCCTGGCTTTTCCCGGGCTGGTAGATCCAATTCATAACCGGGTAATCTCTACGAATGAGAAGTATGATGATGCCTGTTCGATCAGTCTGGATAAATGGGCATGGGAGAATTGGGAAGTTCCTTTCTGCATGGATAATGACGCTCGTTTGGCCGTAGCCGGAGAATGGTGGCAGGGTGCGGCCCGGGGAAAGAACAATGTAGTCATGATGACAATCGGAACCGGTATCGGTACGGGAGTCGTGATTGATGGACGGCTCCTGTATGGACAGCATTTTCAAGCGGGTTCTTTGGGTGGGCATTTTGTGCTGGATTATAAGGGCCGTCGGTGTTCATGCGGGAATAACGGCTGTGTAGAAGCTCTGTCTTCCTCTTTCTTCTTACCGACCATTGTCAGGGAGCATGCCCTTTTATCGGAATCGTTTAAACGAGATGCGGATGTCTATGATTTCAAGCGCATTTTTAGGTTAGCGCAGGAGGGGGATGAAGATGCTTTATTAATTAGGAATGAATGTATGGATATCTGGGCGTCGGCGATAATAACCTATATACATGCTTATGATCCGGAAGTCGTGATTCTAGGTGGGGGGATTTTAAAAAGCCAAGAGGTGATTATCCCTTATATCAGCAAACGAGTGGATGAGTTGGCTTGGTGTCCTTCCGGGAAAGTCCCGATTGTGCCGGCAATCTTGGGCGATGACGCCGCTTTATTCGGTTTGGAGTATTTCATGGTAAAACAACAGCAAAATGAACGGATTTGTATTTGATAAAGGAATTGATATAACACCGGTTCAATCGCCTATGGGGTTTACCTATGGGGCGGGTGTATTTGGTCCGGAGGTCGAGATTCGCCGGCTGGAAGATATACGGGCTAGTTTGCGTGATCCTCAATGCAAGGGACCGGAGCAGGTTTACTCGATCGCTATGGATGTCGGCAAAGAAGAACATCGTGCGTTGCTGAATAAGTTACATTTGTTATTCGGGGTAGTGACATATAGTGCTGGTAAATTGGGGCAGGAGCCAGTCAGAAGTCAAGGGCATATTCATAAGATATCTCCTTATAGCGGTTGGTCTACGCCGGAGATCTATGAGATTTGGTCGGGAGAGGCGATTATTTATATGCAGGAGTATGCGGAGGATCAGCCCGGTCGATGTTATGCGGTACATGCCTTTCCGGGGGATGTAGTGATCGTTCCTCCCTATTGGGTACATGCGACGATTAGCGCGAATCCGAGATTGCCTTTGACTTTCGGAGCGTGGTGCGATAGAGATTATGGTTTTGTGTATGAGGGGGTTCGTAAACACAGGGGAATCGCTTGGTTTCCTGTATTTAATGGAAGCGATGAATTAGAATGGATCGCAAATTCGATGTACGATTCCTCTCATTTGATTTGTAAATCTCCTTCGGATTATATTTCTTTAGATATTCGGAAAGGGGTATCTATTTACAGACAATTCGAGGAAAATCCGGAGATTTTCTTATATGTGCCTAATCCGGCGTTGAAGGCGGAGGTATGGCGTGATTTCGAGCCTTGAGTTTATAGATGGATTAAATACACAAGAAAAACATGAAAAACACGAGCTATAGATATTGGATGATTTATGTAATAGCGATTGTCGCCGCTATGGGAGGACTATTGTTTGGCTTTGATACCGGCGTGATTTCCGGGGCGATTCCTTTTTTCCAGAAAGATTTTGGTATAGACGATAGTATGGTGGAGGTAGTTACTTCCTCCGGTTTGCTGGGAGCTATTCTGGGAGCGCTGTGTTGTGGTAAATTGACGGATCGCATAGGACGTAGGAAAGTCATTTTGACTTCGGCTGTTATTTTCGCTTTCGGTGCGTTAGGATCGGGTTGGGCTCCGGACATTTACCACTTGATTGCCGCCCGTTTATTCTTGGGAGTGGCTATCGGGATCTCTTCTTTTGCTGTACCTCTTTATATTGCGGAAGTTTCCCCGGCGAAGTCACGGGGGATGTTTGTCGCCATGTTCCAATTGATGATTACGATCGGGCTTCTGGTATCTTATCTTTTCGGATTTGTATTTTGCGGATGAGACGTCTGTTTCATGTTGGAGGCCAATGTTTTATGTGGGGGTGATTCCCGCTATTATTTTGTTCGTGGGTATGTTGCTGGTTCCACCATCTCCAAGGTGGTTGATGTCTGTTGGCCGGGAGGAAGAGAGCCTATCCGTCTTAAAGATGGTCGAGCATCCGGATTTGGTAAATGCCTCGTTTGAGCAGATGCGGAATGAGATGCGAAAGAATGATGAGCGACAAGGATGTTTTAAGGATCTGGCCCAGCCTTGGTTACGGAATGCGTTAGTTATCGCTATCGGTATTATGTTTTTCCAGCAATTTGTAGGTATCAATACCGTGATTTATTATAGCCCTAAAATCTTTTTGATGGCCGGTTTCGATGGTGCGGTCTCTGCGATTGGGGCCTCTGTCGGGGTAGGTGTTGTCAATTTATTATTCACGTTGTTGTCTGTCTACTTTGTAGATCGGCTGGGAAGGCGTAAACTTTATTTTCTGGGGTTGAGCGGTATCGTGATTTCCTTGTTGCTACTCGCTACCTCTTTTATATTCGCCGCTCAATTAGGGGATTCTGGGAAATGGCTTTCCATCGTCCTTATTTTCTTATATGTGGGATTTTTCGCTATCAGCATCGGGCCGTTAGGTTGGTTGATTGTGTCGGAAGTGTTTCCACAAAAGCTAAGAGGGTTGGGGACTTCTCTCGGCTCGTTGTCCGTATGGTTTTTCAATGCGATCGTATCGTTTACTTTCTTCAAGATATTGAAGGTGTTTTCAATATCGGGAACCGAATTAACGATCAATGGCGAAAGCCAAGGGAATCCGGCGGGAGCGTTCTTATTTTATGCGTTCATTGGAATTGTGGCGATTATTTGGGGATATTTCTATGTACCGGAAACGAAAGGAGTTTCATTGGAGAAGATCGAGGCTTTTTGGAGAAAAGGAGGACACCCGAAAGATAAAATAATATAATATGGATAGAAGAGTATTTATTAGACAAACAGCAGTTGCGGCATTAGGCGGCTTAGTGGCTTTTGATTTATCAAAGGCATCAGCTAAAAGTGAAATGGCTTTTGCCGGGAAAGGAGAAATCTCGCCCCGGGCAATCACCATGTGGGATTTTTCTTGGTTGGAGAGGCGTTGGCCCGGAGCCGGTTATGAGGACTGGGACCAAGTATTGGACGAGCTCTCGGAACGGGGGTATAATGCGATACGTATTGATGCTTATCCTCATTTAATAGCGGAGAATCCAATGAAGAAATGGTTACTTAAAGAAGTTTGGAATCAGCAAGATTGGGGAAGTCCGGATATGAATGAGGTACAAGTTCAACCGAATTTGAACTTGTTCTTGTCGAAATGTAAGGAGCGGGATATTAAGGTCGGGCTTTCTTCTTGGTATCGTCTCGATGTGGATGAGGTTTGCCTGAAATTGGATACACCGGAGAAATTGGCGGATTGCTGGCTGACAACCCTTCGTTCGATCGAAGAAGAGGGGCTATTGGATACGATCCTTTATGTGGATCTTTGCAATGAATGGCCCGGTGATTCATGGGCTCCTTTTTTCGCTAAGACATATCCGAATGTCGGTTGGGGGAATTGGTATAAGGAGGAATCCTTACGATGGATGAAAACCTCGTTGGGGAAGATGCGACAAGTATATCCGGATATGCCATTCTTATATTCTTTTGATCATGGGGATGTCAAGAAATATGAAGAGGTGGATTGCTCTTTTCTTGATTTGTATGAGCATCATATTTGGATGGCCCAACAGAATGGTGGAGAATTTTATAAGCTGGTGGGATATGGCTACAATCGTTTTTCACCGGATGATTATAAGAATGTGGTGAAAAATGCGGAACGGGTTTATCGGGAAAGACCTGAATATTGGCAGAAATTGTTGACTGATAAGATCGAGCTTATGGCTTCCGTGGCCCGGAAGAATCGCCGTCCTCTCGTTACGACAGAATGTTGGGGATTGGTGGATTATAAGGATTGGCCTTTATTGAAATGGGATTGGATAAAGGATCTTTGCGAGTTAGGAGCTATTACGGCTGCCCGTACGGGTATGTGGGTCGGTGTAGCGACCAGTAATTTTTGCGGACCTCAGTTTGTTGGGATGTGGCGGGATGTGGAATGGCATAAACGCTTGACTTCCATCATCCGTTCTTCTCCGATTGATGCGTCTCTCATGAAGAATAATGAGGTAGCGGCCAAATTGTTGAAACGACTTTAATCTTGGGATGGTATGTATTACGATCATTCTTATATTTTGATAAGATTCTAAAAGCAGGAGGTAAATTTCTATAAAGTTTATGTCTTTAATAATTGTAACTTGCCTTCGTGAAAGAGTTAAATAAATCGGATGTCATGAAAAGAATAATTTTAATTATGTGTTGTTTCCTATCTGTATTCGCTTGGGCCGATGATGGGAGGACAACGATCTCATTAAATGGGGAATGGGATTTCGATCAAACGGAACTGGCTTTTCCTCCACGGAAATATACCCGTAAGATACCGGTTCCGGGATTGGTGCATTTAGCGAGGCCTAAAATCTCTCAATACGAGAAATTCTTTAAGAAACCTGACGGCGTGGAGCTGGTGGAACAGTTTAATTTCTTAGAGAGAGATTATACGCCGATGTATAATTGGTATAAGCGGAAAGTATTTATCGATGAGAAATTTAAGGATGAGCAATTATTCCTTACGATAAAGAAAAGCCAATATGTTACACGAGTCTTCGTGAATAGGCATGAAGTGGGGGCTTCTATGGAATGCTATACTCCAATGGATTTTAATATTACGAGTGCCGTAAAATATGGTTCGGACAATGAGATATTGATTCAGGTGGGCGACCGGGCGTGGTTGCCTAGCGAGGCCGCCGGCGGAACGGATAAGGAGAAAGTCCATTACCTACCCGGAATCTGGGATGACGTGTTCATTACGGCTACTGGTAAGATGCGGGTCGATAAAGTTTTATTCCTGCCTTCTCTGGCTAAAGGATTGGTGACAGTTAAGACCTTGGTGAGAAGTTTGTATCCACCCCAAATGTTGTATGGGGATAAAATGAAGGATTCTTGTAAGATTGAGTACTGTGTCAAGGAGAAGACTACAGGGAGGATAGTAGGAAAGAAAATGATTGAAGGTGAGGCTAAGCGGGATAATAGGACTTATTTCGAAACGAGTATCTCTTTGGATAATCCGAAGGCTTGGACTCCTGATTCCCCTTTCTTGTACGAAGGTGAGGTCTCGGTGTATGACCAAGATGAGCTTGTAGATCGTTATTCCGTGAACTTCGGTATGCGTGATTTTTCGAGAAAAGGTAAATTCTTTACGCTTAATGGGGATAAATTCTACTTACGAGGCTCCAATATCACGCTTCAACGTTTCTTTGAGGACCCGGATTGTCAAGCGTTGGCTTGGGACCGGGAATGGGTGAAGAAGCTGATGGTAGACCTGCCAAAGTCAATCGATTGGAACGCTATGCGAATATGTGTAGGAATTGTACCTGACTTCTGGTATGACCTTTGCGACGAGTATGGTATCGTATTACAGAATGAGTGGCTATATTGGCAAAATCATGGATGGGATGAACAGGTACGTAAGGAGTATACGAATTGGGTATGGAGCGATGGGAATCATCCCAGTATCGTGATCTGGGATGCGATCAATGAGAACTGGGACAGTTATATAGGAAATACGCTGATTCCCAAACTAAAGGAATTAGACCCGACCCGGATCTGGGATGCCGGTTACATGACATCAGATCAGATGGGGACGAACGATGAGATGGATGAGCCACACCCTTATCGTGCGCTTACGTTGATGCATTCCAGCGAACTGAACGACTATTTCAAAAACAATCCCTATAACTTAGGTGCATTGCATGAGAATTGGGTAGGTTTCTCTTCTATACTAGATGCGGGCGTTCCTCAGTTGGTGAATGAGTACGGATGGATTTGGTTATGGCGTGATGGACGGCCCTCGAAATTGACACTTAACAATTACAATTACTATCTTGGCGAGAATGCCACTCCGGAACAATGTCGTGAATTGCAGGCATATTGGTTGGAACTTGAGACGGAATGGCTGCGTTCGGAACGTTCGGTAGGCGGAATCTTGGCTTTTTGTCATTTGACCAATAATTATGGTTTCACGGGAGATTGGTTCATCAATGATATCAAGGATTTGGAACCTTCACCGGCTTTCCGCTGGTTCAAGCATTGTTTCGCCCCCTCGGCAGTCTTTATCGATTTAGCGGATCGTCGTTATACCAAACATCTCGAGCCCTTGAAACCGGGTAGTGATTTAGTATTCAACTTGGTAGGGGTGAACGACTTGAATAAGGAGTCGTCTGGAAAAGTTCTCTTGAAACTACTAGACGAGAAAGGAACTATTATTTCGACACAAGAAGAGTCTATTGTGATTGAACCTTTTGGCAAGCGGCTTCAACCTTGCCTTCTGAAATTGCCCTCAAAATCAGGAGGCTATCTTCTGATAGCCGAGTATCATGAGAAGGGGAGGGCGAAACCAGTACTTAGTCGCCGTTATCTAAAAGTAGGCGATGCGGTAACCTCTTTCAAGGATTACTTTGAGTATACATTAAATTAGTTAGGTTAGCTTTTATATCCAATTTCCTACGGCGGCACTCCTCGTGAGTGCTGTCGAGGGGAATGCTACCCCTTTTTTGAAAATACTCAGAGTCCGACTAACCAAAAAGTAATGTTAGGAATATTGTTTAAACCTTTAAATTCGAATAGTTTATGAAAAAGAAAAGTAAGGATCAGCGATGGCGTTGGATATGTGTCGGGTCATTATTGCTCGCTTCCTTAAATGGCAATCTGGAGGCAAGCGGCCTTTCCCATCCTAATGTAAATCCGGTGGAAGTTTCTCAAGCGACAAGAAAATTGCGAGGAACGATCTTGGATACAAATGGAACTCCGGTTATCGGTGCGAGTATTTCCGTAAAAGGAACTACTACCGGTACGATCTCTGACATGAATGGCGTATTTACGCTAGATGTGAAAAATGGCGATGTATTAGAAATCTCGTTTATAGGCTATCTCTCCCATACGGTTAAGGTCGGTACGCAGACTGATTTACAGATTGTCTTGAAAGAGGACACGCAAGCCTTGGATGAGGTGGTAGTGGTTGGTTATGGCGTTCAGAAGAAGAGCGTGATGACAGCGGCCATCAGTCGTGTCACCTCCGATGATTTGGAGAAGCTGACGCCGACCCGGGTAGAGGATGTGTTACGAGGAAAAGTCTCGGGAGTAAGCATTATGCAGAATTCCGGACAACCGGGAGCCGAGTCGAGAGTCCGTATCCGTGGTACAGGAACTATCAATGATAGTAACCCTCTGTATATTGTGGACGGAATGCCACTTGAAGGAGGTGTCGATTATCTGAATCCGCAGGATATACAATCTATCGAGGTCTTAAAAGATGCCGCTTCTGCCGCTATCTACGGTTCGCGTGCGGCTAATGGTGTTATTCTGGTTACGACAAAGAGCGGGAAAAAAGGAAAAGCGGTTGTCAATTATGATTTCTCTATCGGTTGGCAAAATCCTTGGCGAAAAATGTCGGTCTTGAATGCCACCGAATATGAGACAATAATGAATGAGGCTTACGTGAATGCCGGGATGGACCCTATTTACGATGATCCTTCGAAAGCAGGTGTAGGGACGAACTGGCAGAATGAGATTTATAACGAGAATGCCCCGATCATGAATCATCAAGCGAGCATCAGTGGGGGTGGTGATAAGGGAAGCTATTTCCTCTCTTTTGGTTATTTAGATCAAGAAGGAATTGTTGGAGGAAAAGATAAGTCGGATTATAAACGATATAGCTTACGTTTCAACAATACCTATAATGTGTTTGAGAATAAGGCGAATAAATTTTTCCGTAGTTTCAAGGTCGGTACGAACCTAGGATATACACGGATCATATCCAAAGGTATTTCGGAGAATGACAACTTCTCCGGCCCGTTAGCAAGTGCGGTGATGACTCCACCGAACGAATCGGTCTATCTGGAGAATCCTTCGGCGGAAGATCTCGCTTATTACGAGAAAAATTATCCCGGCTATGTCAAGGATGATGAAGGCCGCATCTATAACGTGATCGAAAATCAAGAGATCGTGAATCCGGTCGCTATGATGCAGACCTTAAACAATAACAAGGACTGGGATAAATTTGTAGGTTCTGTTTGGGGTGAATTGGAAGTATTCGAGAATCTTACGTTTAAGACCTCTCTCTCCACGGATATGGCTTTTTGGGGCGAAAGGAATTGGTTCCCAGTTAGCTATTTGTGTTATATGGTCAAGACTGAGAAATCGAGGGTGGAGCAAACGATGAATCGTGGCATGAAGCTTCTTTGGGAGAATACGTTGAGTTATAAACGTTCGATCGATAAACATAATTTCGCCGTTTTACTGGGAACCTCTATGGAACGGTATGATAGTAAAAAGGTAAAGGGAACAGCATTGAATTTACGAGCGGAAGATGATCATAAAGCATGGATCGATTTTACCAATAGTGCCTCTCCCGGCGATCAGCATTCGGAAGGTGGTGCGACAGAGCATCGGATGGCGTCCGTTTTCGGACGATTAAACTATAATTATGACGAAAGGTATATGCTAGAGTTAACCCTTCGTCGGGACGGTTCCTCTAACTTCGGCCGGAATAATCAATATGCTTATTTCCCTTCCGTCTCCGCAGGCTGGACGTTGACTAACGAGCCTTTCATGGAAAATAAACCGGGATGGCTCGACTTTCTGAAAGTGCGCGGGAGCTGGGGCCAGAACGGAAATGAAAAAATCGGATCGTTTGGATATACTACGACAATGACCGGAGGAAATAACTATAGTTTCGGGGCTGGCTCGAACGGTGTCATCCATAGCGGAACAAAACCTACTTCTTTGGCCAATCCTGATTTGCGTTGGGAAACCTCGGAGCAATTGGACTTTGGATTTGATTCCCGCTTCTTTAATAACTCCCTTTCTTTTAGTTTTGATTGGTTCAAGAAAGATACAAAAGACATGTTGATGGAGCGTCCGATACCCCTATATGTGGGAAGTGGCTCGCCTTTGTCGAATGTCGGGACATTGACCAACCAAGGTATCGAGCTTGAAGTCGGTTATAAATTAAGTGTAGATAAAGTGAATCTATCTTTCTTGGCGAATGCTTCTTATGTGAAGAATGAGATCAAGAATCTGGGAAATCAAACAGGATATATCGATAAGGAGAGTTTACCGACTTTAGGTACGGTATCAAGGAACCAAAATGGTTATCCGATCGGTTATTTCTTCGGATATAAGGCGATTGGGGTTTTCCAGACACAAGAGGAGATCGATAACTATATCAGTCCTGCTACCGGTAAGCCTATACAACCGAATGCGGTACCCGGTGATACGAAATTTGAGGATTTGAATGGAGACGGCGTGATCAGCGATGATAACGAGGACCGTACGATGATAGGCAAACCTAATCCGGATTGGATGGTTGGACTTACTGTTGCGGCTGATTGGAATGGCTTTGATTTAAGTGCCTTTTTCCAAGGTTCTTTCGGGGCGGATGTTTTCGATGCGTTACGCCGTTATGAGTTGGCGGCGGTCAATTATACGTCGGATGCTTTGGAAAGATGGACAGGACCGGGCACCTCCAATTCGATGCCAAGGATTGTCTTGGGTGATACGCCTAAGAACTTCCGTCCGTCTACTTTGTTGGTTCACGATGCTTCTTTCTTGCGCTTACGTAATTTACAGGTAGGTTATACGCTGCCGGCCCAGTTGACCCGAAAAGCTTATATACAACGCTTGAGGTTTTATGCGTCGTTCGATAATTTGTTGACTATTACGGGATACAAGGGAATGGATCCGGAAATCGGTTCGACAATGGGTATAGATAAGGGTGTATATCCTCAAGCCCGGGTTTATACATTTGGATTGAATTTGACATTTTAATCATTAAAATTAGTGTTATGAATAAATATATTTATCTGCTAGCCGTTGTATTCGGACTAAGTGGCTGCAATGATTTTTTGGAGTTGTCTCCGACGAATAAGGTTATCGAAACGGATTATTACAAGACACAGGAGGATTTGACCGAGGCATTGGTCGCTGCCTATGACCCGTTGAAATGGAACGCTTATAATGCGTATAGCTCTTATGAACTGGTAAGTAATATCATGTCGGATGATGCGGAGACCGGTGGATCGACGGTATCGGATCAACCGCAGTTGCAGCGAGTGAATGATTTTACCAATTGGGTGACACCGACAAACTTACCCGAGGGTTTATGGGGGCGTTCGTATGAGGGTGTGAACCGTGCGAATATCGTGATAGAGAAATGCCCTCTTCTTCCGGAGGGGACGATGTCGGAGGAGCTTCGTGATCGTTATGTGGCTGAGGCTCATTTCTTGCGTGTATTTTATTATTTCCAGTTGTGGCGTTTCTTTGGATACATACCGTATTACGAGACGAATTTGGGATTGGATGATATAACAACTGTCCCTCAGTTACAGCCGGATGAGGTCTATGCGAAATTAATCGAGGATTTAGATAATAATGTTATTGGGAAGTTACCTAAGATAGTCCCGGCTAATGAGAAAGGACGAGCTACGAATGGTGCCGCTATCGCGATGAAAGCACGTATCGTTTTATATCAGAATGATGATACTAAAATGAAGGAGATCGCCAGCCAATTGAAAGAACTAATTACCGATCCTGCCTATCAATATGATTTGATCCCGGATTATAAAGTTCTTTTTGATGATGAGTATGAATGGTGCAAAGAATCTGTTTTTGAAGTCAATTATACGGAAATCGGGAACTCGAATGATTGGGCAGGCAAGGCTAATCAAGGTAACTCCGATATAATAATGCTAGGAGCCAGAGGTTTGAAAGATCCTAATAATGTATATGTGGAAGGTTGGGGTTTTGCGCCTGTAACAAAAGCATTGAATGATGCGTTTTTACCAAATGATCCTAGAAAGTGGACAACAATCATAGATCATGAGGAGTTTAGAGCGGAAGGCGGGACGGTTAGCTCGGATGTGAATCAATATACAGGATATAGCGTACGCAAATATCATCCTCGTGCGGGGTATTCTTCTACGGTTGGCACGGAAGCGCTGAATTATAAGAACAATTACCGTGTAATTCGTTTCTCCGACGTATTATTGATGGCATCGGAAGCTTTGTTGAGAAGTGGAGGTAGCGTAGGCGAGGCACAGGATTATTATGCGAGAGTCGTTAAACGTGCGATGGGGGATGATTATAAGGTTCCGGCGGTTTCATTGGATAATATCTATAAGGAACGCCGTTATGAGTTTGCGATGGAAGGTATTCGTTATTGGGATTTAGTACGTACGAACCAAGCAAAAGATTTTATCAAAGGCTGGGATGATACAAAGAAATACTTGCCGATTCCTCAGTCGGAGATTGATAAGTCGGATGGCCATTTGGTACAGAATCCTCATTTCTAAGAATTGAGCTGTATTTACATTTGTTCATTTTAGGAGAACCTGATAGCTTTTAATTTGTTGATAATTAGATATGGATGTGTGATCATTTGTCCACATCCATGTTTTTTGTCTTTAAGTAAATAGTTTAAATCGATAAAATATGAGATTAAAATAGAGTAATAACGGTACACGAATACCCATTTGCGACCGCTTACGATCCCGTTCGTTGGCTATTCACTTACGGATCCAAAAAGAAGGACATTTCTTTTTAGATGGGATAAGCTTGTATTCCAGATCTTTTTATGTACATTTGAAGCCACCCAATAGTGGGGTAACTAAAACATGATATGACTATGGAAAAGAAAACAGAAAAAGAGGAGAAGTATATGAAGGAATTACAAGATCGATATATCCGTTTCGACTGGGCCATCAAACGCCTACTCCGGCAAAAAGCGAATTTCGGAGTGCTAGAAGGCTTTCTTACCGTGTTCTTGGGCGAGCAGATCAAGATTGAGGAGATATTGGAGAGTGAGGGATACCAGCAAATGGCCGATGAAAAATTCAATCGGGTGGATATCAAGGCTAAGAACACAAAGGGAGATATCATCCTTATCGAGATCCAGAATACCCGCGAGCTTTATTATTTGGAACGTGTGCTTTATGGCGTGGCGAAGGCCGTCACCGAACATCTTCATTTGGGACAGGACTATTCCGGGGTGAAAAAGGTCTATTCTATCAGTATCCTTTATTTTGATATAGGCGTAGGAACCGATTATCTGTATCACGGGCAGAACCAATTTGTCGGCGTGCATACCCATGATCATTTACAGGTAAATACCAAGGAGAGGGGTGCGATCGTCAAGCGTCTTCCCTCGGAGATCTTTCCGGAGTATATATTGGTCCGGGTGAATGAGTTTGATAAGGTGGCCGTGACCCCCTTGGAGGAATGGGTGCGATACTTGAAAGATGGGATCATAACTTCCGGAACGACAGCCCCTGGCTTGGAAGAGGCACGAGAGAAATTACGCTATTACTCAATGTCTCCCGAGGAACGTTATGCTTATGACGAACATCTGAATGCGATTATGATCCAGAATGACGTGTTGAGCACTGCTAAGTTTGAAGGACGGGAAGAAGGATTAGCAGAAGGATTAGCAGAAGGCAGAGAAGAAGGACTAATAGAAGGTCGAGAAGAAGGCCGTGTGGAAGAACGTCTAGAAACAGCTCGGCGTATGCGGTCTGATGGGCTTTCGATGGAAATGGTCGTGCGTTATACTGGTTTGTCAGAGGAGGAAATAAATAATTTATGACATCCTTGAGGCTTTGCTAGCGGAGTAGGATCGGTTCTTTTAAGTTCTTGGCCTGCTCCTCGGATGATGTTCCAGTATCTCTTTGCGAAGGAATTCCCGGTCGATATGTGTATATATCTCGGTGGTGGTGATTTTCTCATGCCCCAGCATCTCTTGGATAGCGCGTAAGTTGGCGCCTCCTTCCAGCAAGTGGGTGGCGAAAGAATGACGGAAGGTATGGGGACTTACGTTTTTATGGATACCGGCGGCCTCCGTCTGTTGCTTGATGATATGAAATACCATGATACGGGAGAGGGCCGTTCCTCGCCGGCTTAGAAATAAAATATCCTCGAAGCCTTTTTTAACCACGACCGAATTCCGGTCATACAGATAGTTTTTAATTTCCCGCAAAGCAACTTCGGAGATAGGAACAAGCCGTTGTTTGCTTCCTTTACCCTCTACCCGGATGAAACCTTCCTTGGGATATATATCCGAATAACGCAGGCCAGTAAGCTCCGATACGCGCAGTCCACAACTATATAAAACCTCCAGCATCGCACGGTTCCGCTGTCCCTCGGGAAGCGTGAGGTCTATTGTGTCGAGAATGCTATTTATCTCGTTGACGGTTAATACTTCCGGCAGCTTCAATCCGATCTTGGGAGACTCTAACAATTCGGTCGGATCATTTGTTATATAATTGTCAAGCAATAAGAAACGATAGAACGATTTGATACCCGAGATGATGCGTGCTTGCGATCGGGGATGGATACCGATGTCACGTAATTGGGCGATGAACTGTTGCAAGTCGTCGTAGCTGATCTCCTTAACGTCCTTTTTCTCATCCTCTGCGAAACGTAGCAATTTGTCAAGATCTGTCAAATAGGCGTCGATGGAGTTGGCAGAGAGCGATTTTTCTAATCGTAAATAGGTGTTATATCGGTTTATTATATCTTTTCCTTGTCGCATTGTCGGTATGTCGTTATGAATGTGTCAAATAAAATCCTTACCTTTGCCGGATAATTCCGGCCTCAACGGGCGGTACAAAGGTAATAAACTTACAATTAAGAATGAAGAAGATTCAGATCATCAATGGCCCTAATTTGAATCTGTTGGGCAAGCGAGAACCGACAGTATACGGAAATGCCTCGTTCGAGGACTATTTGAGCGAGTTACGTGCCCGCTTTCCTCAGTGTGAGATATCTTATTATCAAAGTAATGTGGAAGGAGAGATAATTAACAAGATCCATGAGGTGGGTTTTGAATATGACGGTATCGTGTTGAACGCCGGCGCTTATACGCATACTTCCATTGCGTTGCACGATGCTATCAAGGCGGTTACTACGCCAGTCGTGGAAGTGCATATCTCGAATGTGCATGCCCGTGAATCGTTTCGTCATGTGTCGATGATATCGGCGGCATGCAGGGGAGTGATTCTTGGGTTTGGGCTGGATTCGTATCGGTTGGCGATCGAATCGTTTATGTGATAGAAGGTTTAGAAGGTTATCAAATAGAATTAATAATTAGGTTATAATAATTTAAGGTATATGTTAAAGCATACGAAGATTGTTGCTACAGTTTCCGACCAGCGCTGCGACGTTGCGTTCGTTGAGGCGTTATATAAAGCGGGAATGAATGTGGTGCGCCTGAATACGGCTCACATGATGGAAGAGGGGTTGACCCGTGTGGTAAATAACGTCCGTACCGTATCCGACCGTATCGGTATCTTGATGGATACAAAGGGGCCGGAAGTACGTACCACGACGACGGTAAACAAGGAACCGATCCCTTTCAAGACTGGAGAGATCGTGAAGGTAATCGGTAATCCCGATCAGGAAACTTCGCATGATTGTATTTGTGTGTCATATAAGAATTTCGTGAACGACTTGGCGATTGGCAGCGACATCCTTATCGATGATGGTGATCTGGAAATGAAGGTTACCGGGAAATCCGGCGATTGTTTGCTTTGCGAGATCCAGAATGACGCTACGCTAGGTAGCCGCAAGAGCGTGAATGTGCCGGGCGTACGTATCAATTTGCCTTCGTTGACTGAGAAAGACCGTAATAATATCCTTTGGGCGATCGATCATGATCTCGATTTTATCGCTCACTCATTTGTTCGCAACAAACAGGACGTATTGGATATCCAACGTATCTTGGACGAGCGTAACAGCCCTATCAAGATTATCGCTAAGATCGAGAATCAAGAGGGTGTAGACAATATCGAGGAGATTTTGGAAGTGGCTTATGGCGTCATGATCGCTCGTGGTGACTTGGGTATCGAGGTTCCGGCCGAGAAGATCCCGGGTATCCAGCGTATGCTGATCCGTAAATGCGTGGAGGTGAAGAAGCCGGTTATCGTGGCTACGCAAATGCTTCATTCCATGATTAATAATCCTCGTCCTACTCGTGCCGAGGTTACGGATATCGCCAACGCTATTTATTATCGTACGGATGCTTTGATGTTAAGCGGTGAGACGGCTTATGGAAAATATCCGATCGAGGCGGTACAGACCATGACGAAAGTGGCTCGTGAAGCCGAGAAGACTAAGCTTTCCGCGAATGATATCCGTGTGCCGATCGAGGGGAATGATTTAGACGTGACTTCTTTCTTGGCGAAACAAGCCGTTAAGTCTTCTTCTAAATTACATGTGAAGGCGATTATCACGGATAGTTACACGGGTCGTACGGCACGTTATCTGGCTGCTTTCCGCGGAACCTCTACTGTGTTCGCTATATGCTATAATCCTCGTGTGATGCGTATGTTGGGTCTTTCTTATGGGGTATGGGCGGTTCATCAGCCATACAACGACAGTCGTAGGGGATATTTCTATGATGCGTTGAACCAGCTGATCCATAGCGGACGTATCACTCGCAACGATATGGTAGCGTATTTGAGCGGTAGCTTCGGCGAAGGTGGCGGTACCAGCTTTTTGGAGATTAACAACGTAGGAAAGGTGCTGGATGCCGGCACGCAATATCAGTTGCCTACTTTTAAAGAGTAAGAGGAATGTTTACGGGCGAGATTGATGCGTATATTCTTTCTCATATAGATGAAGAAGGGGATTTGCTGTCGGCGTTGAATCGCGACGCTAATGTGAACCTTCTCCGTCCGCGTATGCTATCCGGGCATTTGCAGGGTAGGATATTGAAGATGTTTTGCCGGATGATTCGTCCGAGAAGAGTCTTGGAGATCGGGACTTATACGTCTTATGCCACTTTGTGTATGGCGGAAGGCATGGAAGAGGGGGCATTGATCCATACGATCGAGATCAATGACGAGATGGAGGATTTTATCATGAAATATCTTTCCCGCTCGCTACATAAGGACAAGATAAAAGTCCATTTTGGGGATGCGATGGAGATTATCCCCCGTTTGGATGAGACGTTCGATATGGTTTTTATCGATGCCGACAAACGCCTGTATTCCGAGTATTATGATTTGGTATTCCCGATGGTCCGTCCGGGCGGCTTGATTCTCGCGGATAATACGCTTTGGGACGGTAAAGTGGTAGAAGAAGTGCATCCTTCCGATAAACAAACGAAGGGAATACTGGTTTTTAATGAAAAGGTTAAGCAAGACGATCGGGTAGAGAAGGTGATCCTCCCTTTACGTGACGGCTTGACGATGATCTGGAAAAAGTAAATAATAAAGCGTATGGAAAGTACTAGATTACAAAAGATCGAACGCCTTCTTCAGAAGGAATTGAGTGATATATTTCAGAAGCAGACGCAAGGAATGCATGGTGTATTGGTCTCTGTCAGCGTAGTTCGTGTAAGTCCGGATTTAAGTGTGGCGAGAGCTTATTTAAGCATTTTCCCGTCGGATAAATCGCAAGAGCTATTGGAGGCTATACGGAGCAATACGAAAGCGATCCGTTTTGATTTGGGGCAACGTATTCGTTTGCAGGTTCGTAAGATTCCTGAATTGAGCTTCTTTATAGACGATTCATTGGATTATATCGAGAATATCGACAATCTTTTGCATAAGTAATCAGAGGAGCCTTGAATCTTCCGTTCTATATAGCCCGGCGATATCTCTTTTCGAAGAAGTCGCACAATGCCATAAATATCATATCGATGGTATCGGTATGCGGGGTTGTTGTCGCCACGATCGCCTTAGTATGCGCCTTGTCGGTCTATAATGGTTTCAACGATTTGGTCTCTTCTCTCTTCAGCAATTTTGATCCGGAGTTGAAGATCATGCCTCGGAAAGGGAAGGTTTTCGATCCGACCTCGGAAGAGATACGTAAGGTGAGGGAATTGCCCGGCATTGTTTGTTTTAGTGAGGTATTGCAGGACAATGCCTTGGTCCGTTATCGAGATCGTCAGGGTGTAGCTACCTTGAAAGGTGTAGACGAGCAATATGAGAAACTGGCGCAGATCGATAGTATCTTGATCGATGGAAAGTTCCTTCTGAATGACGAGGTGGCGAATTACGCGAATATGGGGATCGGATTGGCTTTCTCGCTAGGAATAAACGCAGGCTTTGTCTCTCCGCTGGAGATCTACGCTCCGAAGCGGGAGGAGAAGGTGAACATGGCGAATCCGGCTTCTTCTTTCAATTTGGAATATGCTTATATCGGTGCTGTCTTTCGTACGGACCAACAGGTTTACGATGATTCATATATGATCGTGCCTTTGTCATTGGCCCGTTCTTTATTTAATTATGATAAAGAAGTGACAGCGGTGGAATTGAAGGTGAAAGATAGCGGAGATATCGCTCCGGTAAAGAAAGAGATTCAACGTATCCTAGGTGATCAATATATCGTGCAAGACCGTTTTGAGCAACAAGAGGCTTCTTTCAAGATGATGCAAGTCGAGAAATGGATGACCTTCTTGATCCTTACTTTTATATTGGCGATCGCCTTATTCAACGTGGTGGGTTCTTTATCCATGTTGATGATCGAGAAACAGGAGGATGTGAGTACACTGCGTAATATGGGGGCTGATGACAGTCTGATCCGTCGGATTTTCTTGTTTGAAGGCTGGATGATCTCCGGTTTTGGAGCTTTGATCGGAGTCTTGATCGGGGTTGTACTTTGCTTGCTACAACAAGAGTTTGGCTTTATAAAACTAGGGGAAGCTGCCGGAGCGTTTATTATAGAGGCTTATCCAGTACGTGTAGTCACGGTGGATATAATAACAGTCTTTGTAACGGTATTAACGATAGGCTTTTTGGCTGCGTGGTATCCTGTACGATATCTTGCTAAGAAGTTGAAAATTGAGAATTGAGAATGAATACCGCTTGCCGATAATTCTCAATTCTCAATTCTTAATTAGTTGTATTCTTTTCCGTATTTGATTTTAGCGTCGGCTACGAATTGTTTGATACGTTGTTCGTCATCCTTCTTACAAATCAATAATACGTTTCCGGACTCAGCCACGATGCAATCTTTTAGCCCTTGGATAACGGCTAGACGTTTCGGGTTATTTAATGCGATCACATTGCCGGAGCATTCGTATAGCATTGCCTCGTTATTTTTCAATACTGCGTTCTCATTTTCGTCTTTATTCGCTAGGTCGAACAAAGATCCCCAGCTACCGAGGTCGGCCCAACCGAAATCTACACATAGCATATATACGTTGTGCGCTTTCTCCATGATACCGTAGTCGATGGATATATTTAGGCAATAAGGGAAATTCTCTTGGATGAACGCTTTTTCTTCCGGGGTATTAAATTTATCCTTACCTAGATCGAAACGGCTGCTGATATCCGGGAGATATTTAGAGAACGCTTCCAAGATCGTATTCACGTTCCAGACGAACAAGCCAGAATTCCAGAAGAATTCTCCACTTTCCATAAATACCTTTGCCAACTCGAGGTTCGGTTTTTCAGTAAAGGTCTTCACCTTGGTGAAATCATCTACTACCGTATCACTGCTTTGGATATATCCGTATCCTGTTTCCGGGCGGCTAGGCTTGATGCCCAAGGTGACCAACGCACGGTTTCTCTTCACGAAATCCAACGCCTTTTGAACGTCCCTCAAGAAAACATCCTCTTTTAAGATCAGATGGTCGGAAGGGGCTACGACAATATTGGCTTCCGGATTGCATGCCTTAATATGATAAGCCGCATAAGCGATACAAGGAGCTGTATTGCGACGAGCCGGTTCCAAAAGGATTTGTTCTTCCGCTAATTCCGGCAACTGCTCCTTGATTAAGTCCGCATAAGATTCGTTGGTAACGATGTATATATTTTCAGTAGGGATGATTTTTGCGAAGCGATCAAATGTCATTTGCAGTAAAGACCGTCCGCTCCCAAAAAAATCAAGGAATTGCTTTGGGTAACTTTCTCTACTGAAAGGCCAGAAACGGCTACCGATTCCGCCTCCCATGATGACGCAATAATTATCTTTCATGATATTGGCTGTTATTATGATTATACGTTTACAAATGTAACGAAATAATCTTTCTATGCGAAACAATCCCGTACATATTCCCACTGTGAAAAAAATATTTGAAAATTTTCACCCAAACGCTTGCGGGTTTAAAAAAAAGCTGTACCTTTGCAACGCATTTGAGAAACAAACCTACTGCTAAAGCTAAAAGGTTAATCAAAAATGCCCAGATGGCGGAATTGGTAGACGCGCTGGTCTCAAACACCAGTGGATTCACTTCCATGCCGGTTCGATCCCGGCTCTGGGTACAAGAAAGAAAGCTAAGTATTTGATAATCCAATACTTAGCT
>NZ_QTLP01000042.1:0-17474 GCF_003635405.1 Parabacteroides sp. AF39-10AC
TGCCGATTATATCAGACAATTATCCTATGAAAGGACTTTTTCAGTGCCCTCGTATAGAGGGGGCTGTTCTTTTGCTGGGTAAGAACATTTCGGCAAACACCTGTTTGTATATTGACTTGTTTGACTCCGTTATCGCTTGTACCTATCAGTAATGTATTATCGGACGGGGATGCCCATAGAGTCGTCATATTATCTATATGTAGGGTGTCGCTACCGTTATGGATATTTAGAGGGATGAATTTGTTATCGGTCGGGTCTAAGAGGACGACATTGCCGTTTAGCGTGGTGCCCCAGATCTGATCTTGGGGGGTGATATAGAAAGAGGTGATCGGATCACTATCCTTATACAGGTAGTTTTGGTGTAGCTCGGATTGCTCATTATATTTAATAAGAGAAAAGCCGGATAACAGCATCCACAGATTCCCTTGGTGATCAAATTCCAGATAGGTACAGCCGATTCCTTTCGTGAACTTTATCAAGGAAAAAGTATCGGTTTGGTAATCGTATTTTTGTACTCCCATATTAGTACCCACCCAGAGTTCACCGGAAGGGCTTATCGCCAAGTCGGTAATCCAGCTACTTATTAAAGTTCCTCTCTGCTTGGTTTGATTTTTTATGATATGGAATTTGTTCCCGTCAAATCGATTGAGCCCGTCCCGTGTTCCAAACCACATAAAGCCATAATGATCTTGGACACAACATGTCACGTTATTATTGCTTAATCCATCTTCTACCTCATAGGATTTAAAGTAGTATGACCGGGCGTTGAGCTCTATTGCGGTTACTACAAATAATAGGACGTATAAATAATTCATCAAGTTTTTTTTCATAGATCTCCCTTGTATTTCATGCGCAATATAAAGCCTTTTCCTAGACTTTCCATAGCAGTATCGTATCATTGTTTTTCATTTTGTTTCAATGTCCAGACTTCAGTTTTTGGCTTTAAAAGCCGTTCCTTGCAAGACTGTTTGTTGAGACGATAGGTAATAATTTTGAGAGAAAAGTGTAATACTGTTTGACTCAAGGGGCTTTAATTTTGGCAAAAACAGTGTGAATCTTTAAAAGATAGAATATGAATCAAAAAGTAAAAGTAGGTATAATAGGTTTTGGTCGCATGGGTGGATTTTATTTGGAGGAGATGCGGAAGAGCGATCAATGGGAGGTACTTTACATCTGCGATACGGACCCAGAGGCACGAGATTTGGCAAGGAGAAAGTCGCCGACATCCCGAATCGTAGCGGATGAGCAAGTTGTATTCGAGGACCCGGAAGTACAAGTGGTCGGTTTATTTACATTGGCGGATTCCCGGTTGAGGCAAATTAAGAAGGCAATGGCATTTGGCAAACATGTCATCTCAGAGAAACCGGTCGCAGATACGATCGAGCATGAATGGGAGGTCGTGAAATGCGTGGAAAACTCAAGTTTGTTCTCGGCCGTTAATTTGTATTTGCGTAATTCTTGGTACCATAATACGATTAAAGAATTTATCCGGAGAGGAGAGATCGGAGATTTGGCGATCATTCGCATTTGCCATATGACTCCGGGGTTGGCTCCGGGTGAAGGTCATGAATATGAAGGTCCGTCTTTTCATGATTGCGGAATGCATTATGTGGACATTTCCCGGTGGTATGCCGGATGCGAGTATAAGACATGGCATGCGCAGGCGATCCGGATGTGGGATTATCCCGAACCTTGGTGGTTGCAATGTCACGGGACATTTGAGAACGGGGTGGTATTTGATATAACACAAGGGCATGTGTATGGACAATTATCGAAAGACCAAACGCATAACTCTTACATAGATGTAATAGGAACGAAAGGAATCGCCCGGATGAGTCATGATTTTAAGACTGCGGTCGTGGAGTTGAGAGGTGTTAATGAAACACACCGGATCGAGAAGCCCTATGGGGGGAAAAATATAAGTACGCTATGTGATTTGTTCGCAGATTCCGTACGGACCGGAGTTTTTCATTCCCGCCTACCGCTGATGCGTGATTCCGCTATCGCTTCCGAGTATGCGTGGAAATTTTTGGATAACGCTAGACGAAATGAGATGCCTTCTATCGGGAATCTACAAACCTTGGAGGAAATCCGGGAGAGAAGACGGAATATGACGGAAGGGTATGGCTTGCTTCGCCATGTAAAATTGTCTCATTCTTGATACGATTTTCTCAATGACCGGAGGAAACAGGCTGGAACTTGTATTATGCGACAATCGGAAACGATTTTGATAAAATAGAAAAAGAGGAATTTTCGTATGCGTGATATATTTGCGGCAGCTTGTTCATAGAGCGAAAATAGAAACATTAATTTAATACTATGTAGCATGAAAAAAATGATTGTTCTTATCAGTCTTTTATGTGGAGCGTTTTTTATGAGCGCCCAACAAAGTAATCAACAACAAAGACCACCGGAAAGATGGAAACCTGAGAGTACTGAATGGTATTATCCGGTTCCTCCTAAGGTAAAGCCGGGTGTAGGAACTGGTGCTCCTTCCGATGCGATCATCCTGTTTGATGGAAAAGATCTTTCTATGTGGGAATCCGCAGGAAAAGATGGAGGTCCCGCTAAATGGACCGTAAAGGATGGGGCGATGATTGTGGCTTCTGGGACCGGATCGATCCGGACAAAAGATTATTTTGGAGATTGCCAGTTACATATCGAGTTCAAGACCCCTACACCGGGAAAGGATAATACATTACAGATGAAAGGTAATAGTGGCATTATGTTACAAAGCCGTTATGAGGTGCAGGTTTTGGATTGTGAGGATAATCCTACGTATGTGAATGGCTGGGTCGGCAGTATTTATAAGCAAAGCGCACCGTTGGTAAATGCTTTCACGAAGACAAATGAGTGGCAGGTTTATGATATTTATTGGAAAGCTCCCCGTTTCGGGACAAACGATGAATTGGAATCTCCCGCTATGATTACCGTGGTATTGAACGGTATCGTAGTACAGAATAATTATGTACTGAAAGGAACGACCCCATATACCGGTTTACCTAAATATGTAGCGCATGGCCGTCTGCCATTAAGCTTACAGGATCATGGAGTGGAAGTGGCTTTCCGTAATATATGGATTCGTAATTTATAAATTGTATAACCTTAAAATAATGATTTATGACTACACGTAGGAATTTTTTAAAGAACTCGACGATGTTGGCCGCTGGCTTAGGTATCTCACCTCTTTTGGCATCGGCAGCTCCTACCGTCTCTCATAAGGAAGAGACTATAAATGGGCGGGTGAATATCGCTGTAATAGGTGTCGGTATGGGATGCCGTGATTTGCAAGGGGCTTTGACTGATAATCCGTGGGTACATTGTGTGGGCATGTGCGACGTGAACAAAGTGAGACTTGATGAGCAGATCGCACGTTTCAAAAAAGACTTTCCGAACCAAACGACTTCGATCAAGGCATATAGTGACTTCCGGGAAGTCTTGGCAAATAAGGATATCGACGGGGTCATTATCGCAACACCGGATCATTGGCATCCTTACATCTTCGCTGAGGCTTTAAAAGCGGGCAAGGCGATTTATGTGGAAAAGCCGGTTGGTAATTCGATTCCGGAGTGCCATTCGATGATGGATTTCCAAAAGAAATATAAAGGGGTGGTAACAACTGGCTTATGGCAGACTAGTCAACGATATTTCTTGGCGGCTAATGAGATATTGAAATCCGGTGTGTTGGGGGATGTTTATAAAGTTCAGCTATGGCTTTGCCAATCGACGGACCCACGTCCGGCCGTAGCGGATTCTCCGGTTCCTTCTACATTAGATTACAATATGTGGTTGGGTCCGGCTCCCGAGCGTCCATTTAATAATTACCGTTTTCGTGGATGGCGTGGCTTTTGGGATTATGGAGGCGGCCAGCAAACCGACTGGGGAGTGCATTGGATAGACTCTGCGTTCGATGGATTGAAAGCGTTAGGATTGTGTGACCGTGAATATCCGGAGGCGGTATTCTCTACGGCTTATAAAGATCCTACCTCTTTTAATGAGACTCCCAGTTGCCAGACAACGATCTTCCAATATAAGAATTTCCATATAGAATGGGCACAACAAGTCGCTCACCTGTATAATCGGAATCAAGGGGTAGCTTGGGTAGGAAGTAAAGCTACCTTAGTATGTAATCGTGAAGGTTATGAATTGATTCCAGAGAAGAACCGGGAGGGTGAGTTATTAACCGACCGTTCCCAGCTTGTCGGGAAGTTCGAGGATGGCGGTATTGAGGCCCATGCGACGAATTGGTGTAAGTGTATATTAAATAAATCTATTGAGACGAACAGCCCGATCGAGAAAGGGGCTTTCGCGACGATCCTAGCCCATATGGCTAATATCTCATATTTGACGGGAACTCGTGTTGTGTATGATCCGCAAGCTCGTAAGTTTGTGGATAATCCGAAAGCGGACGCGTATTTGAAGCGGAGCTATAGAAGCCCGTGGCAATTCCCGAAAGTTTAATGCGATTGAATGCTTAAAAACAACGACCGGTGGATTTTAATACTCTATTATATATAACCATTACCATACGATTTGAATTACAGCACATTGAGATCTCCGGTCGTTTTTTGTAAAAACAATGTCAACTTTAAATGAATGAGTTATGGAAAATCAAAAAAAGAAAGTATGGCTTCGAAAGGCCCTGTTTTTGATCGTTAGTTTGGCGTTATTCTTTCCCATGATGGCGCAAACGATTACAGTAAAAGGAGTTGTAAAGGAATCTATGACAGGCGAACCGATCATTGGCGCCAATGTAGCGGTGAAAGGAACGACTAACGGTACGATTTCTGATATAAGCGGTATGTATCAGATCTCGAATGTATCATCAAATGCCGTATTGATCGTTTCTTATATTGGATATAAGACCGCGGAGATTCCGGTAAATGGAAAGAACACGATAAATGTGAGCTTGGAGGAAGAAAGTATCGGACTTCAAGAAGTGGTAGCCGTGGGATATGGCTCTCAGAAAAAGAAAGAATTGACCGGCTCTGTAGCAGGCTTGAAAGAGGGAGACTTGATCAAGGGCGTACAGTCTGACCCAATGGGTATGTTACAAGGTAAAGTGGCAGGTTTGAATATATCCAAACCAAATGCCGGCGACCCGAATGGAGAGTATAAGTTCCAATTACGCGGAACTTCATCCTTAACCGGTAATACCTCTCCGTTGATCGTTATTGACGGTATTCCCCAAGGGGATTTATCCGCTATTCCACAAGATGATATTGAAAGTATCGATGTGTTGAAGGATGGTTCAGCGGCGGCGATATATGGAACCCGCGGAACGAATGGCGTTATCTTGGTTACGACAAAACGAGGTTCTGCCGGGAAGATGAGCGTTACCTACAATGGATATATGTCTATCTCTTCCATAGCCAATCAATTGGAAGTCATGGATCGTGACCAGTTTTTGGCAAATGGGGGAAACGACCGGGGATATGATACGAATTGGATGGATGAGATTACCCGAACTCCGTTCTCCCATTCGCATAACTTGGCATTGACAGGAGGTACGACCGATTTTAATTACCGGGCTTCTGTATCTTATCGAAATAATCAAGGTATCGCTCTTAAGTCTGGGTTCAATGAGATGATCGCTCGTTTTTCCGCTAATCAGAATTTATTCGATAAAAAGATTCAAATAGCATACGACGCTACTTATCGTCGTTTTGACCGGGAAGGTGAGAATTCCAGCTATGATGATTATTCCGCTTTTAAGCATGCGTATTATTATAATCCTACGGCACCCGTATACGACGAGACGGGAACGATAGATGCCGGAGGGTATTATGCGCTGGATATTCAGGGATATTCAAATCCGGTGGCTTATATTATGCAGCGTGACCGTCGTACAAAAGGCGGACTTTTCCAAGGGTCTGCTCGTGTAACTTGGAATATTTTGGAAGGACTTCGTGCGCAAGCTTTTGGCTCATTGAAATACTCTGATATAAATAAGGGTACTTATACCTCACGAGAGGTATTTAACACTTCTAGTTTCGGGTCAGCGTCTCGGAGTTTTAATACTCGTTTTAATAAAACACTGGAGACGACGATCGACTATGTAAAATCTTTTGGAGAACATCATTTAGTGGTATTAGGTGGATATACCTATGAGCATAATTATCGGGAGTCATTTGGCATGAACAACTCGAATTTTGATTCGGATGTATATTCTTACTATAATTTGGGTGCGGGTAGTAACTTGATTAATAACCCTAGCCAAAGCATGATGGATGGTTCGGTTTCTCAAGATAATTTGGTTTCGTTCTTCGGCCGTGTAAATTATAACTGGGGAAATCGTTACTTGTTATCAGCGTCTGTACGACGTGAGGGTTCTACTCGTTTAGGTGCGGATTATAAATGGGGAACTTTCCCTGCGGTAAGTGTCGGTTGGTCTATCGGTAATGAGGCTTTTATGGAAAGCGCTAGCTGGATTAACGATTTGAAATTGCGCTTGGGATATGGCGTGACAGGAAATATGCCTTCAGATAATTATTTGTCTTTGTCAATGATGGGAGTGGTAGGCCGTTTTTATGATCATACTTCTAAACAATGGATCAATGCTTATGGGCCGACACAGAACCAGAATCCGGATTTGAAATGGGAGCGGAAAGGCGAATGGAATCTAGGTGTTGATTTTGCAGCGTTGAATAACCGCTTGAACGTGACCGTTGATTTATATACCCGTAAGGTTTCAGATTTGTTGTATGAATATAAGGTCCCGACTCCTCCTTACCAATATTCTTCTATGTTGGCGAATGTGGGTGATGCTACAAGTAAAGGTCTGGAATTCTCTGTTTCCGGAACCCCAGTGCAGAATAAGAACTTCTCGTGGACTAGTTCTATTAACTTCTCATTCAATACGAATAAATTGGACAAATTAAGTAATGAGACTTTCCAGACAGACTGGATTGAAACTGGTTATTTGTCGGATGGTGATTTAGGAGGTATGAACTCGACTCCATTGATTCGTTTGGTCCCGGGTGGCAAGGTCGGTGATTTTTATTTGCCGGTATTCGAGGGATTTACGGAAGATGGTAAATGGAAATTCAAGGATGTCGATGGTAGTGGTGACTTTACATATAATGAGGATCGTGAGATCGTAGGTAATGCGCAACCTGATTTTATAGCAGGATGGACTAACGAGTTTAAATATCGTGACTTCGATTTATCGTTTACATTCCGTGCTGTCGTAGGCAATGATGTATATAATGTAAGCCGTATGGCATTGGAGAATCGGAATGTGGCTGGAAAGGAGAAGAATATGTTGGCTTCGGTAATGGATATCCCGTTGCAAGATGCGGCTCAAGCCTCTAGTTATTATTTGGAGGATGGTTCTTTTGTGAAGTTGGACAATATCACATTGGGTTATAATGTACCGGTGAAGAAATTAGGTTTCATGCAAAACTTACGTTTGTACTTGACTGGTCAGAACTTGTTTACGATCACTGGCTATAAGGGTATCGACCCGGAGGTTGATATGGTAGGATTAGATAATATGGGTATTGAGAGGACTCGTTATTATCCGGCTAGCCGTTCTTTTATTCTTGGTTTGAATGTTACGTTTTAATGGATACTCTAAATATCGAAGGTTATGAAAAAATATAGTTTAATATATATAGTATCAATGATTTGTTTCTTGGTTATCGCTCCTTCTTGTACGGATATGGATGAAGATACGACGGGACAAATGGTATCAAATGACTTTTATGCGGATCCTTCTTTGATTCCGCAAGCGGTAGGTGCTGCCTATGCGGAATTGCAGGCTTATCAGAATCACTGGGGAGTATGGGGGTTGCAGACTGTTTCCTCGGATGAATGTGTTGTTCCGACTCGTGCGCCGGGTAATGACTGGTATGACGGAGGGGTATGGCAGGATTTCCATCGTCATCAATGGCAATACAATCTGGATGCATTGAATAATGTGTGGATTTCCGTATTTTCTGGAATAACGACATGTAACCGTGTGGTTTACGACTTGGATATATATAAAGAGGAGATGGATGTCGATATCTATAATAAATATCGTGCGGAGACTGTCATCTTGAGATGTTTCTATTATTCTATCTTACTGGATTTATTCGGGAACGTTCCTTATATCGACACGTATGAGAGTGAAATCACGGCTTCTCCTCAGACAAGCCGTCCTGAGCTTTATCAGAAAGTCGTAGATTGTATCTTAGATAATATGGAATATTTGGATGACGCTCCGTCTGCCGAGAATTATGGAAGATGTACGAAATCGATGGCTTATACGATGTTGGCAAAACTATATTTGAACGCTAAGGTGTTCAAAGGGGCCTCTTCTTATGATAAGGACGATATGAATAAAGTGATAGAGTATTGCGATAAAGTGATTAACTCCGGATATTATGAGGTCGTATCTGATTTCTCCGCTCCATTTAAAGTGGCGAATGAGTCTTGTAAAGAAAATATTTTCGTGGTACCGATGCAAAATGGTATCAATTCAAATGGAGACTACGAGTTTCATTTCCATAAATTCTCCGGACATCCCAAGTCTCGCCAGATGTGGGGTATAAATGTGGGCGGTTGGAATGGAGGTTGCGCTACTCCGGACTTCCTTGCTTTATATAAAGATGACGATACTCGGAAAAAGGCGACTTTTATTTACGGTTTGATTTATGATAAGGTCACGGGCGAGCCTGTTGAGGATGGTGATAATCCGGGAAAACAATTGGAATTGACTATTGAGGTATCTTCTATTAATGCCGCTTATCGTTGGGAAGGCGCTCGTATTCAGAAGTATGAATATGAGTTGGGTATGACTGGTAATATGAACAATGATTTTGTTTTATATCGTTTAGCTGATATCTATTATATGAAGGCTGAAGCTATTTTGAGAGGTGGTAATGCCGCTACTTTATCAGCTTTGTGTGCGGAACCTGCATTCCAGTTAATACGTGAAAGGGCAAATCAACCCGTGTATACTCCGGAAACATTAACGTTGGATGAGTTGATCAATGAACGTGGCCGTGAATTTGCGTGGGAAGGTTGGCGTCGTCAAGACTTGGTTCGTTGGGATAAGTTCGCTAAAGGTTGCTGGACATTTAAGGAAGCCTTGAATAATAATTCGCGTGATTTATTCCCGATACCATACGATCAGATTACGAAAAACCAATCTTGGAAACAGAATCCGGGATATTAATAGTTGTGTTTTTATGCATATGGATAGACGACAATTCGTGAAAAACCTAGGACTGGGCACAGCCTCTTTAAGCATGGGAAGCTTGGTAACGGCTTCCTCATGTGCCCCGTCCGGGGATTCCTCCCTTAAACAAAACGTCAAGGAAGGAGAGGATGGACAGTTTTTATTTATCGGTGACGATATCGCCATCGCCCAGACAGAGTATGGGAAGGTGCAGGGATATCTGCTGAATCATGTATATACGTTCTTGGGAGTTCCTTATGGGGCTGATACGTCGGGAAAAAATCGCTTTATGCCTCCCCAAAAGCCAGAGCCGTGGACAGATGTGAGACCGGCGGTTTTTTATGGGAATACGGCGCCGCAACGTATGGAGAACCGGTGGCCCAATAATTACGGAACTTTTGCCGATCATTGGAACTACTGGGATGTGAGTGAGGATTGCTTATATTTAAATGTATGGACACCGGGCATTGCGGATGGTAAGAAACGTCCCGTATTGGTGTGGCTGCATGGCGGTGGTTTTACAAATGGTAGTGGGATCGAGCAGGATGGATATCATGGAGAGAATATAAGCCGGGAAGGAGATATCGTATTCTGTTCCATTAATCATCGGTTGGGGCCGATTGGCTTCTCTGACTTATCTGGTGTTGGTGGAGAAGCGTATAAGGATTCCGGAAACGTGGGGATGTTAGATATTATTGCCGCCTTGCGATGGGTACATGATAATATCGCCAATTTCGGTGGAGATCCCGGGAACGTAACGGTTATGGGACAATCCGGAGGAGGTTCTAAGGTCTGTACGGTAGCCGCTATGCCGGCGGCAAAAGGTTTGGTCCATAGAGCCGTGGCTTTAAGTGGATCTACGGTAGGAGCTTCCGATCAGGTGATGACCCGGAAGGTGGGAGAATATATTTTGAGAGAAGCGGGGCTGACCGCTTCCCAACTGGATAAATTGCAAAGAATACCTTGGCGGGAATATTTGGATATAGCGGATAGGGCTTGTAAAAAGTGCTGGGAAGATCAAGGGATTAGCATGAGACGGACTTTTGGTCCTGTTGCTGATGACCGGAATATTCCGGCCGGTGTATTCTACTCCGGTGAGAGCCATTTGGAGTCTCCTGTCGTCCCGATGATATTCTGTACGACTTTCCATGAATGGAACCCGAACAGGGCGGATGCGGCCTTGGAAAAAATCACTCAAGACGGTGTGATCGAGAAACTGAGAAGTCAATATGGTGATAAAGCGGAATCGATCGTGAAGGCTTTCGCCAAGAATTTCCCGGATAAGACTCCGATGGAGCTTTGGGCGATGATTTTGTCTTCCCGTCAACGAGTGGTTGAGGCGGCTAACGCAAAATTAAAGCAAGGCCAGCCTGTGTATGTAGCTTGGTTTGGCTGGTGTCCGCCCTTGTTTAATAACCGTATGCGTGCGTTCCATTGCTCGGATATCTGTTTCTGGTTTAAAAATACGGATCGGATGTTTACCCATACGGGTGGAGGTAAGGTACCTCGTGCGTTGTCAGATAAGATGTCTGGCGCTTTGTTGAATTTCATGCGGACAGGAGATCCGAACGGAGGAGAGTTACCCGTTTGGCCGAAATACACGGAAGAAAATGGAGAGGTGATGATCTTGAATAATACGTGTGAGGCTCGGAATGATCCGGACCGGGAGGCCCGTAAATCTTTGGAGGTTTAATTTAAAACGAGAGTGTTATGCTTGAGAAAAAGATTTCAAGACGTAATATGCTTCGGACTACCGGTCTGGCGGTTTTGGGCAGTACGTTCGCAGGCTTGGCTTCTTGCGCTCCGAAGAAAAAAGAGGAGCCATCACCCGAAGCATCCTCTTCGAAACGTCCTTTCCGTGTCTGTCTCAATGTCTCTACGATAGCGGGTTATAAACTTCCTGTTCAAAAACAGATTGACTTATGTGCCGAGGCTGGTTTTGAGGGAATTGAGTTATGGACCCGTGATGTGGATGCGTTCGTAAAGCAAGGGGGAACTTATGAGACACTCAGGCGTCAGCTGGAAGGTTCCGGACTTTTATTGGAGAATATGATCGGTTTTGCCTCGTGGTTTGCCGATGATCCTTCGAAACGGAAGGAAGGGCTAAACCAAATGCGGCATGATATGGAGATGGTAGCGGGATTGGGCGGTAAATTTATCGCCGCTCCTGCTCAAGGAGTTACTCAACTGGATCGTACACGGTTGCCAGAGTATTCCGAACGCTATCGGGCGATACTGGATTTAGGGGATGAGATGGGTGTCACTCCGATATTGGAACTATGGGGAGCCGGGGTTCTGAATCAATTATCGGATACCATGGCGATAGCGATCGCCTCCGGGCATTCGCGGGCTTCTGTCTTATTGGATTTCTACCATTTGTACAGAGGAGGAAATAGTTTTGATAGTTTACGCTTGATAAATGGTAAGATCCTTCCGGTTTTTCATATCAACGATTATCCGGAGTTGCCTCCTCGTACGGAGTTGAGAGATTCGGATCGGGTGTTTCCGGGAGATGGTATTTGCCCGTTTAATAAGGTACTTCCTTTGCTATACGACTCCGGTTTCCGGGGTGGGTTATCCGTAGAGCTTTTTAATAAGGGATATTGGGAAACCATGGATGTAAAGGAGGTCTTAAAGAAGAGTTTTGAGAAAACCACACAGGTAATCAATAGTTCGATGGGATAAAAGTTTGTTGGGATTTAGGAAAGGGACTGCCTCGAGGTGTTTTACCTTCGAGGCGGTCCCTTCTGTTTTTATAGTATCTTCTTTTAAAAATCAATTATTTTATAATCCGCTGTGATATAAAAAGTAGTATATTTGCGTACTCTGTTTTGGGGTACGCAAAAGCTTTGTTCACCAGAATGAATAGGCATTATCCTAAATAAACCGTTGTTTTGCGGAGAGGTCTAGGGGTTGTTATCATCGGGAAAGCCGATAATAAAAGATATACATTATAATGAATTTACTTCTGAGATATGTGGGTCATGGTATAACTATAAGTTTGTTAGTATTTATAATGCTGGCGTTTCATTTGTCTACGTTAGCACGGACAAGTGAAAAACGTGTGCTCCGGGTTGCCTTTCCGCAGGTGGTAGGCATGAGTTGGACGGCGGAGGACGGTAGTTATCATGGTATGCTCGTGGACTATCTCAATGAGATTGCCAAATATACCGGTTGGGAATACGAGTACATTGATACGAATAGGCAAACCGTGTTGAATGAATTTATCGCAGGTCAGTATGAATTGATGGGTGGAAACTATTATATACCCGGTTTAGAGAAATATTATGCTTATCCGGATTACAATATGGGATATAGCCGTTCTTTGTTGCTTGCTCGTTCTGACGATCGTACTATCCATAGCTATAATTTGGAGAGTATGAACGGGAAAACCATCGGTGTATATGAGAATGCGAAAGAAAATATTCGCCGCCTCAAGGAGTTTTTGGCTATCAACGGATTAGACTGTAAGTTCCAATATTACAGCTTGAAAGATATGCAGAAGAACGACGAGGGATTATATTTTTATTTAATGAATGGAGAGATAGACTTGCTGTTGAGTGGCATTATTTACAATCACGATTCTGTACGGGTGATCGCTACATATAATTCTCAACCCTATTATATCGTAACCAATCCGGGTAATAAGGAAGTATTGGATGGTTTGAATATGGCTTTGGAACGGATCTTGGATGCCAATCCAAATTTCGCGGCAGAGCGTTATGCCGCTAACTTTCCTGCCCGACTTGTAAATATCCAATTTAGTGACCGGGATCTGGAATATGTCAAGAAAAGGAAAACGATCACGGTAGCCGTTCCGGAGAATTGGTATCCTTTTTATTGTAAAGAAACCTCTCAGAAGAACCATGTCGGTATCATGGTGGATGTATTGGATGAGATCAAGGACTTTACGGGTTTGGATTTTTCGTATGTGTATGCGAAGAATTATAGTGATGCGGTCCATCTGGTACAACGAGGGAAAGCTGATATCTTAGGCTTTTTCTTGGGAGATGAGAACGATGCGGCCCAGCTAGGGCTTGCGCTTTCAGCCTCTTATGTGAGTGCGAACAATATCATAGTACGCAATAAAGCCTGTAGTTATCCCGCTCCGGGTTTGGTTGGTGCTTTGGTGGAAAGTCAGCGATTTCCAAGTGGCATATCTGCGGAGAAGATTCGGTCCTATCCGGGCATTAAGGAGGCATTAGCCGCTGTCAATAGCGGAGAGGCTGATTTTATCTATGGATTGTCCTCTAAAATGGAACAGGATATTTCGCGTTATCATTTCACCAATCTTGCTCCTGTGACATTGGTCAATGATCAGAGTGCGATAAGTTTTGCGTTACCTACCCCGGTTGACCCGGATTTATTAACCGTACTCAACAAGGCGATCAATAATCTTTCTGAGTCCGAGAGGACTGTTATACGCAATCGGAATCTGGAATCTATCGGCGTGAGTGAATTCTCTCTTACGGACTTTATATATGCGAATCCCTTACAATTTATGTTTATCGTGATGTTTGTCTTGTCGGTGCTATTTACGGCATTACTGCTGGCTATAGGGGCCCGGATGAAAGCGACCGTGATACAGGGCAACCTGAAACGGGCTGAGGCGGCTAACTTGGCGAAGAGCGAGTTTCTTTCCCGGATGAGTCATGAGATCCGTACGCCGATGAACGGAATTGTAGGTATGAGTACTATCGCCATGCAAAACATAGATAATACCGATAAGATAAAGGACTGTCTTGAGAAAGTAATCATGTCTTCCAAGCATCTTCTCGCTCTCATTAACGACGTGCTGGATATGTCGAAGATAGAAAGCGGAAAAGTGGAACTTCGACATGAGAGCTTTAATTTCCGGGCATTCTTGCAGGACTTTGAAAATCTGTATGGCGAGCAGGCCAAGAGTAAAGGGATCAGCTATGAGACGATATTGGCTAGTGATCTGGAAGTACAGATTATAGGAGACTCCTTGCGCTTGAATCAAGTTCTCTCCAACCTGTTATCGAATGCGCTGAAATTTACGCCGGCCAAGGGAATGATTAAACTTCGGGTATCTAAAACAGGTGAGGATCAAGAGAATGTTTACCTACGTTTCGAGGTAATCGATACGGGATGTGGTATAGCCGAGGAGAACTATGATAAAATCTTCGAATCGTTCGAACAGGAAAATGTGGATGTTACTTATAAATATGGAGGTACAGGATTAGGGCTTTCTATCGTTAAGCGTTTCACAGGGTTGATGGGTGGTGGCATACATGTGACGAGCGTGCAGGGGAGTGGCAGTACATTCACCGTTGATCTGCCTTTCGGCAAAATAAAGGAATCGGGTAAGCCCACTCGTTTTTCCGATATTAATGGGAGGAATGACCTTGCGAAGGATTGTTATGCTGTTGATTATGACTTCAAAGGTAAACGGATCTTATTGGTTGAGGACAATGAGCTTAACCGGGAGATAGCGGAGGAATTGATCGGAGTTACCGGTGCGTCGGTGGAGAGTGCTGAGGACGGGGTACAGGCCGTAGAGATGTTTAAGGAGTCTGCCGAAGGATATTATGATTTGATATTGATGGATGTGCAGATGCCGCATATGGATGGCTATGAGGCTACCCGATGTATTCGTGCATTAGGGCGTTCTGATGCTCAAAAGGTTCCTATCTTCGCTATGACAGCCAACGCATTCGCTGAGGATGTGCAGAAAAGTAGGGAGGCCGGTATGAACGCTCATATATCTAAACCATTAAATATACGTGCCGTGTATAAGCAAATGAACCGGTACCTTCAAGGATAAATAAAAGATTGATAAATAATTAAAAGGGTCCGCCTCTGAAAATTAAACTTTCGAGGCGGTCCCTTCTGCTTTTATTAGATATTCTTTATTTTTCCGTAATTACCGAGAATTCACCGATACCCGCTTGCTTTTTATTATCTACGATACGGGTTGCGACCAAACGGATTTGGTTACCTTTCGTTATCGGGAAATGTACGACTTGCTCGATCGGGTTAGCCTTGATATTGGAGAATTCGCCTTCGGCCACCTTCTTTCCATTAATATATAATTGATAGTTGGAGATATGACCGCTTGCGTCACGTCCTTGGTTCGGGGTGTAGCGGAATCCGGATATAGGCATTTCTTTCGCTAATTGTACGACTAACTCTTGTTTCCCTTGTGGCAAATAGTAGGTTGTGTAGCCGTTTCCGTCTAGGATCAGGCTGGTTTTCTCATCTTTCGGTGATACGATCGTGTAATCACAAGCAGGAATATCGAACGTTTGCGCGGAAACCGGACTGACTGTATCGAAAGTCGGATCATAGGCAATCGCCTTGACAGTTCCTTTTTGAGCGAAAGCGAATGGCGCCTGATAAAGCGGTGAGTCCTTGGTCGGATCTGAACCGTCGGTGGTATAATGAACCTCGGAGCCTTTATCCCCGGCCTGTATGGTTACTTCGTCATTGATATTACGGGCAATCGTTGGCTCGGTCACCAAGGCGGGGGCAAGGTATGCCTCCACGTTATTGATACAAAGCGGCCCGCGGGCGTCCGTGAAGTTGATGCGTATCTTCTCCGCTTTCTCGGTCTGGAAACGGACAATTCGTTTATAGCCGACAGTTGTCGTAGAATCCACGGTCTGTGCCGGAATCCATTTACCCCCTTGCTCGAGTTCGATATTGAACGAGCGTACTCGTTGTCCTAATGGGATATATTCTTGTATTACCAAGCGGTTTACATCGGTAGGATGGGTTAACGTGAAAGTCAATGAACCACTGGTTACTCCATCGTCCGTAGCCCAATAGGTATCCCAATCCCCATCTACTGCCTTATTGGGACTAAAATTACGTCCTCTTTTATTGCTCGCTTGTACGTAACATCCTTTCAAAAGATTCTCCTTAAAGTCATTTTGGATGGTTTGATACCATTGTACGGCACGGGCGGAGTCTACCGGACTTATTTTTCCGTTCAACGCTACGGGGAAGTTCAATAGGAAATTGGCGTTATGCCCGACGCTTCGGTAATAAAGATCGACTAATTTTGCCAGAGATTTGACTTGGTGATCTTCCCGGGAGTGATAGAACCATCCCGGACGGATAGATACATCGCATTCCCCACCTAGCCACATCGGTCCGTTCTCATCTCCCCATACACTCTGTTGGAAAGTAGGCATGGAGGGTTCCGGGGCGAAGATGCTCCATTGGGTATCACCGGCCCAACCTTCCTCGTTACCGATCCAGCGGATATCGGGTACTGTCCCTCCGAAAACCATGATGTCCGGGTGGTGCGCCTTGATCGTGTCTCGTGCCCGCTCATATTGATAATAGGTCTTGGCGTCTATAGCACGGGTTTCATTCGTGCCGCCATACCAGCCATTGCCACCGTTTGCCCCATCAAACCAGTATTCGAACAACGGGCCATAGTTGGAGACTAATTCATGTAATTGGGCATGGAATTTCTCTACATATCCCGGTTGTCCGTAGTTCTCACTGTTTCTGTCCCAAGGGGAGAGATAGACACCGAATTTCAGCCCGTGTTTCTTACAAGCGTCGGATAGTTCTTTTACCATATCCCCTTTGCCATCTTTCCAAGGAGAATTCTTTACGCTATATTCGGTTGTGGCGGTAGGCCATAGACAGAAACCATCGTGATGCTTGGTGGTTAAGATTACGCCTTTCAATCCGGCGGCTTTGATTGTTTGCGCCCATTGATCGCAATCCAGATCCGTTGGATTGAATGTGGAGGCGGGAGTATTTCCGTAACCCCATTCCAGATCATTGAACGTATTTAATCCGAAATGGACAAAGGCGTATGTTTCCATCTTATGCCATTCAACTTGTGCCGGCGTGGGAACGGGCAGGATAGGGGCGGGCGCTGTCGCTTCTTTACAGGAGAAGAAGGAAAACAACCCAAGCCCCAATAAAATAGAGGAACTCAAGTGCTTCATTATTTGTTTATATTTAGATGAGACCTCAAATATATGAAAAAAAACGGCAGATTTTTATTCTGTCTTTAGATATCTAGATAAAAGATAAAGTCCCCTGTCTTTTAGATGTCTCCTCTGGGGAAATTTTCATGCTAGCATATGATTGTTTATCAATTGTTTGCAGTGCCAGTTTATTTATCGCCTTTGGCACGGTCGTGCCATCACAGTGGCAACGCTGTGCCATCCGTGTGGCAGGGCCGTGCCATCGTAGTGGCACAGTATTGCCGCTATGATGGCAAGGGTACCGGCTATATCGTTTCCGTGAGCAGTCGGTATTTTTGCGTATCCTATATTATAATGTACCCGATATCCGTTGCCGTAAAAAACTTGAAAAA
>NZ_QTLP01000043.1:0-17205 GCF_003635405.1 Parabacteroides sp. AF39-10AC
TTCGACATGGTCCAGCGATCCGATATCAGCCCTAACCTCGATATCCTCCCGGGCGGTCCCATCCCCCCGAACCCGACTGAGCTGGTCGCCCGTGACGTGCTGGAGAAGGCTATCGCCCGGTTGAAGGAACGCTACGACTATGTCATCTTGGATACGGCCCCTATCGGCATGGTTACGGACACGGCGATCATCGGCCGTGTGGCCGACATGTGCGTGTACGTCTGCCGTGCGGACGTGACACCGAAGGCCGGTTTCAGCTACATCAACGTGTTGCGGCGTGAGCGAAAGTTCCCGAAGCTCGCGACGGTGATCAATGGCTTGGACATGACGAAGCGCAAGAACAGCTACGGTTATGGTTACGGCAAGAAATACGGCTACGGCAAGGGATACGGTTATGGCTACGGCTATGGTTACGGTTTCGAGGCCGGTGACAAGAAGAAATAACTAATACGCAAATCATGCAAATAACATTACTATTACTGTCGGGCTTCCTTTTCTCCGTGCTGTTCGGGATGGTGATCATCCCGAGGATCTTGGTGATCTCCCACAAGAAACGGTTATATGATGTCCCGGATTCCCGTAAGGTACATACGACGCCGGTCCCCCGTTTGGGCGGCCTGTCGTTTTTTCCGGTGATCCTGATGTCCATGTTCCTTGTGATAGGCTTCCGCCTGTACTTTTGGGATATGGGCTCATCGAGCCTGTCGTTCAACATGCTCTATGAGTATCTCTTTCTGTTCGTGGGCATGACGTTACTCTATCTAGTGGGTGTCTGCGACGATCTAGTGGGTGTTGGCTACCGTTACAAGTTCGCCGTCCAGATCGTGTCGGCGTTATTATTGGTACTGTCCGGTAATTGGTTCGGTTCCTTGGGAGGCTTGTTCGGTGTGTACTCGGTTCCCGCTTGGGTGGGGATCCCCGTCACGGTCTTTATCGTGGTGTATATCACGAACGCCATTAACTTGATAGACGGTATCGATGGCTTGGCCTCCGGTTTGTGTAGCATCGCCCTGTCGGTCTTGAGCGTGATCTTCTTTATCCGCATGCAATATGTTTACGCCTTGTTGGCCATCTGTACGCTGGGAGTCCTCATGCCTTTTTGGTGTTACAACGTCTTTGGCAACGCAAACCGTGGCCATAAGCTCTTTATGGGTGATGCGGGTAGTCTTACGCTGGGCTACGTGATCAGTTTTCTGATCATCCATCTGTGCGTGTCGAATCAAGTCTTACCGGAGTTACCAAATCCCTATATGGTGATCGCTTTCTCCACGGTCTTGGTCCCTTTACTCGATGTGATCCGTGTGGTGCTTCATCGCCTTCGTAATCATCGTAACCCGTTCTTGCCCGATAAGAATCATTTCCATCACAAGCTGCTTCGTACGGGTATGCGTGTACGGATGGTGATGGTGACGATTCTGTGCGTATCTGTTTTTTTCATCGTATTGAATGTCTTATTGGCCATGAAGGTAAACGCCACCTACCTCTTGCTCTTGAACTTGGTTTTATGGTCTATCCTTCACTTGACGATCAACCGCTTCATAACGAGGCATCATAAAGAGCAAGAGCTGAAAGAGATAGGGGGTATTTTTACAAAGTAAGTCGTGAAACCGGACAATCTAGCGAGTGAATGACGAGCCGGTATCTATTTTATAAGACGAGATACTCCTCCCTTGCGTCAAAGCAAGGGTAAGCCTTGCGTATGTAAGGGCTTAATTGGTAATGTCCTAGGATGCGTGCCTCCGGATAGTCCCTTCGTAATTGCCGTAGCAGATCCATCAAGGTACACCGCTGGGCGTAGGTCCGGGTATCAGCTGGACGGCCTTGTTCGTCGAGTCCTCCCTCGTAACATATACCGATACTTTTGTCGTTCCATCCGGCTGCGTGCGCCCCGATCTGATTGACCGGCCGGCAGCGGTGTAATTCCCCGTCCCGTGTGATATAGAAATGATAGCCGATATCGGCGAATCCCCGTGCCTTGTGCGATGAACGGAGCGCCTCCATAGGAAAATCCCTGTCATATCGTGTGGCCGAGCAATGAATTACAAGGAGGCTGACCTCCCTGTAATTCTGGTAGAAACAATAAACCTTACCCATGATAATTGAAATTGAAAATTAGAGAATACAGGATTGGATGCCAAGTGCTCCCGCGATGGCGGTAGCTACGGCGGTGATCACTTTGATAATGGTACTCCATACGGACTTTTTCATGAATTATGAATTTTAAATTATGAATTATGAATTAGGAATCCCGGCTGATATAAGAGGAAAGCTTGGCTTTCCTTTGGACGGCCTCAGCGGACGGGCGTCAAGCGAAGAGACCGCAGCGAGCGCCCGGAGCATCCCTGTCTGAGCGAAGCGAGTTGGGATGCGACAGCGAGCGTAGGTCTCGAAGTAGCCCGTCAGCGTCAGCCTTGACCTTTTGGTTACTTTTGGGTCAAGCCAAAAGTGACACATCAGATCTCATCAGGCGACTCAGAATCGGAACCGCCCCCTTCCTCTACCGGCGTCCCGAGTATCGTCACCTTGAGCAACGAAGTCTTCTCGCCCAGCAGCGAGTAGCGTCGTGCCCCGTTCAGTATGGTATAGGAAGGCGAGAATCCCGGCACGATAGTCCGTATATGCGTAGCCTTGACCTCGGGGGCGGTCGCTACCCCCTTCTCCGTGACGAAGCGGTTATAGACGGTTCCGAACCCTAGCAGCTCCACCTTGTAACCTTTCTGCAGGTTCTTGATGACATACCGCTGATAACGATCCAATACGTTCAATACGTCACCCTTCGTGAGCGAAGACTCCTCGGCGATCTGGTCGGCCGCATCTTGTGTGGACAGGGTACCGAAATAATAGGGAACCGGCTTGTACACCTCCTGCTTAGGATCCGTCTTGGGGATAAAAAACTTTCGTGCTTGAAATGCTTGTGGCATAGTTTGATAATTAAAGATTAATAATAGAAAATTAATTGCTTGCTGATCAATGTTACAAAGATAGGTTCCGCCGTAAGGGGCGGTGATGCCGATTGATGCCCGGGGTAGGGAATAACGATTAATTAACATGGGACGCAGTGATAACCGCCGGTTTCTTACGCTGCCTATCGTAAGCCCCTTTGAATAGGCATTATAAGAAGCCTTGGATGGGCATTGTAAAGATCTTAGAATACCCATCCAAGTTGACAGTTGACTAGTGACAGTAGGCTGTTTTTATTTACCTCTGTGCGCAACTGTCAACTAATTTACGGTTCTCCTAGGTAGTGGATGATTAATCTGATCTGTCGGGGCGTGAATATACGTTGCTCGGGGCGGTAGCCCGTCTCCAGCAGCTTGTCGTGCAATTCCGTGCATCGAATGATCCAACGACGTAAGCGGTTGCAAGCTTGATGGGAGGCCAGCTCCGGGAAATAGGATGCCGCTAGTGCGGACTTTCTTAATGGCAAGAACATTTGATTTATGATTTATAGATTTGGGAGAATGAAACTTTCAAACTTTCAAACATTCGTCCCCCCCTCACACACACACGCCCGTGGGGTACGTTATATAGGGGTGTGAGGGAGGCCGGGATTACTTATGGGTGACACGGCCGCCGAAGCTGTACTCGCCCCGGCCGTTCTTCTCCAGCGTGCCTCGTTCCTGCATTCGCTTGAGACAGGTATCTAGGGTGGCGGTGGGGATGTTGTTCCTCTCTGCTTCCTCCAAGGCCTGTTGTCGGTTGAAAGAGAGTGGAAGGGCCGCGAAGAGAGCCTCTTGGGGCGTGGGCGTGCGAGAGCGTGGCACCTCGTCAGACGGAAGCAGGGAGAGTATGCCCGCCGAATGACGGTAGAGCGGCTCCACGAGCGAGAGGACAGCCTTAAAATCGTCATCGTTGATACGTAACTCTAGGGAAGGAACGATACCGTCCCGTACGTTCTCCTCCGGGATCTCGAGGGCAGGCGAGAGACCGGGACAATTGAGGATTGAAAACTGAGAATCGAGAATGGCTTGTGGGATGAGGAGACTCTCCACCGATCGTAGGAAGGCCACCACGGAAGCGATCCGGCAGATATTGATAGCGATACGGGCCACGGAGCTTCGCATCGGATATCCGTAGGAAAGGCCGGCGTGCCCGAATATGCGTGCGAAGCAGCTGTTGAATCGCTCCTTTTGCGTGTCGGAGAGATGGAATTGTATGATATTGACCCTCTCACGCAGGTAGTCCACGAGCATTTTCCACTGCTTCCCCCAATCGGAGAAGAGGCTATCCATGTCCTCGTCGCCCTGCTCGAACTGATCCGCCCACTCGTCGATGGGTGGCATCCGGTAGAACAATTGGCGTGAGAACAACCCGTTCTCGGCCGAGGGAATGAGTGGCCGTACCTGCGCCGGGGTCCCGCTTAACAAGACACTGAGGTAAGAGGCCGGGCACTCCCGGTATTCCCGGTTCGTGCGTCGGTTGAAAGCCAGTCGCTCGTGGTCGTGGCATTTACGCAAGGTATCGCTCCAGTGCCCGTGCTCGGTGCCGATGGCCGTGCTCACGGTATCGGCCTCGGTCTCGCAGATCAGCCCTATGCCGTCGGCCTCGATGAGGTTCTCCAGCACGCCGGTGCCGGAATTGTTACCGGCGATAAGGAACATCTTGAGGGGAGGCATCTCGGGCTCCGGCGTATCGGATTTTTTCTTGCCCAGCGAGTCCCAACGGCTCTTCTCCTCCCGGTAAGCTTTATGCCTCTGCCGGTAGTTCGCCATCATCGCCTCATGTATCGGCTCGGCAAGCCGGCGTGTCCAAGCGAGGGCTCCCTTTCCCGAGGCGGGAGGGGCGACGATGAACGTTTGCAGGCAAGGGTAGTAGAATTTTCGCCCGTACGATATCCGGATCGATTTGTTGAGTGTCGCTCCCAACACGGTGATACCTCCCAGCAGGAGGATATCCTTTTGGGCGGGGGTATCGCCCCGGTCGATCATCCGTTTGAGGAAAGCGGGCCAAGGATACTCCGGAAAGGCGGGCGGGACATTTTTCACGGACTGTTCCTCGTGCGTACACGTGTGCGTGTGTGAAGGAGGCGTGAATGTTTGAAAGTTTGAAAGTTTCCCGGCCTCGGCCATGGATTTGTCCAGTTTCACGCCGGCTAGGTCCGCCAAGTGGAATACGGATCCCAAGCCATTCCGTCCATTGCCTCCTTTGAGGGCATGGTCGTATAGCTTATCCGCCTCGGTAGAGACATATTTCTCCGACATCCGGCAGATACGATGAAAGAATGTCCGGCCGGCCTCTCCGCAATCGTTGGCGATGGCGAAGGCGATCGGCATATACTCTTGATAGGTGGGAGCGATGTTCGCCCCCTGTTTCTCGATGGCGGCAACGAGCCGCTCCAGATCTGATAATGGGTTCATGATGAATGAATAATGAATGGTGAATAATGATTTATAACTACCAACTGTCACTTGTCCTCTGTCAACAATTCCGGTCTCCTAGCCTCGCTGAGGGATCGTGGCAAAGGAAGCAAGCCCGTGAGAGGTCTGCGTTCGTGGCATCAGCTTTCAGCCCGTATTTCCACTCAAGGTATTCCCAAGCGAATCGTACCGCCTCGTCGAAAGACTCCTCTACGGTTTTCTTGATCGACAGGCGATAGGGTACGAGGAGCTTGATTCCCGTGGTACTGGGACTCACGAAGGAGAGATCGGGGCGTAGCCGCTCATCGGCGAAGAGCGTGTCCCTCCAACAGATCGCCTCTTCGGGTGAGGAGAGGTGATCGATGTCGATGACGAACTCGCCCGAGGGCACGAGCAAGTGATCTTCCTTGCGGTAGGAGAAGATACCGGCGGGCGTGACATAGGGTAGCAAACTCTGTTTCAGCCGCCTGAACCGTTTCTCGTCGCTCGATGCGGCACGTACCTGATCGGTACGCTCACGCAGCCACTCGCTGGTGGTGATATAGGCGTACAATTGACTGACACAGACGACCCCGTTCGGTACTTGATTGGTGATGGGGGCGTTGAAAAAGGAAAAGATAGACCTCAAATCCGCAACTAAGCTCTTCAGCGTCCTTCTTGCGTCTAAACGTCCTCTCATCACTGAATTAGCAGATAAATTGAGGCTGAAATACCCACTTCTGCCCACAATATCCCCTTGCCCCACTATGCGACTTGAGGCAATACGCAGTATCATACCCATAAGTTGTAGGCGTTATCCAAAATCAGTCTGAAAAATATCTGCGTAAGCATTATTACAGGTATAGATATTCAGCACATACCGCCTTGATGTTCTGATCCACTTGGCTGGTACAGAGACAAACCTGAAGACAAACGCTTTTATGCGACTTGTTGCATTGAGTCCGAACCTCTTTACGTCAAGTCTGTGGATAATGGCCTTGTAGAAATTACGGATAAGTGCCGTAAGAAGAAGGAACACAGTGTTCTCTGCCATGAAGGATTTGGGCAATCTGTCCCACCCGAAACCATTGTTCATATCATCGAAGATACGTTCCTTTCCTCCACGAAGGTTATAGAACTCGACAATTTCTCTTGTGGAAGATTCATAGTCGTTAGTCAGGATACAACGGTATGTGTATTCTCCTTCCCAAAGATCCAGCACACCGTCCATCCGTTTCTGTCTTTGAATCACAAGTCGGTATGCTTTACCCTTCCACTTCTCAACAAGAATAGAGTTCAATTCGAACTCAATGCCATTGATTTCCTCAGTCTTCCAGCCTCTAAGAGCAAAGATGTCATTGTAGAGCGAACTGCAGCGGTTTGCGCGGATATAGAAGGATTTGCTGTGTTTCTCTATTTCCTCCACGATTTCCTCGGAACATGATCCACAATCAGCTCTGAAACGATTGATTGTAAGTCCGTTCTGCTCAAATCTCTCAAAGAATCTCTTCAGCGTGTCCTTCTGATGAAAACGAACGTTGGTGTTACCATCGCTATTCTCAATGCCAACAATCAAGTCGTCAATAACCGCCACGCCAGGGCGATAACCAAGGAACTTCTTGTATGTAGGCTTTGCATCATACTTCTCAGTCTCTATGAACTGATGGTCGAAATCAACATCATACATCTCGCCCTCTTTCAGTTGGCCGGATGCAAACATACAATTGAGCAGTAAGGTATTGAGTGTGTCAGCCGTGTTGAAATCGTAGTTCTTACCCGTATCTGATGTGTATGAGATGTTTCCTTGCGTCAGTTCCTTTATCGCTCTGAGGATAGTATCAGAACTACAAGTACGAAGTGTCGGATGGAGCGAGAGATGGTTCATCAAATGAGTAGTGACATCCTCAATGCATGAGCCACCACAGAAGTAGATACTCATGAGGGAACGGACGATTTCACTGTACTGATAACCGAACGAGCTACACCTTAGACCGAGTGTCGAGTCGATTACAGATGACAATGTGGAGTCAAATTGCTCCATGATTGAAAATATTCCTCCAAAAGGAGTGAGCTTCTCGGATTTTATTTGTATTTTTGCCATGCCTGATGAGGTTTTGTTTGATTATTTTTTTGCAACACTAAGTTAAGTGAATCCTCTGACATGGCAAAATCCTGAGCAACTTTTTGTTGCTCAGGTACTTAAAAAAAATATTTTATAATAGTGTTGCGGAATTAAGGATAGACTCTTTCATGATCGGATAAAATAAATTGATTATTCGGTTACTGCCGGTAAAGGAATGCGTTCCTGCCCGTTCCCGGAATAGCGATGGACGGGACGGGTACGGAAACGGACGTATGGTGGATGAAATGAGGATAGAAATAAATATCCCCCGTGAAAAGGGTGATTATTGTTAACACTTAAATTAAAAACGGATATGACAGAAAATCAAGAGCGGGCGGAACAGGCACGTTCTGCCTTTACGGTCAATGGAGGTAACGTGCAGATCCTGCCCAATGCCACCATCGCTATCCAGAACATCCATTGGGGTGACGGGACGGTGACACGGACGGAACGCTGGATTACGCCCGCTGAATCGGGACTTCATGAGTCTCCGTCTCCTCCGATAAACTCTCCTGCCCCTCCGGTGACGGCTGAACCCTCCTCGTTGGCGTTGTTCATCCCGGACGAGGCGACCCGTCTTGTCTACGAGGCCCGCCTATGCGCCTGCCCGGACACGGTCACCCTTTGCCAGACGGTATTGACAGACCTTTACAACGAGATCCTAGCCGACTACTCGTCTCCCCTCAAGCTGGTCAAGAGCCGTGCCTTCATCAGCGCCCTCTTGCCTCACCTCACGTTCGTGAATGGGGCGAATGTACCGAGCATTCGGTATGGGATTAGGAAGTATGTGCTGGGGGAAGGGATGAGATAAATGAGAGATCCTAGAAACTCTGCTATTTGTATTATGCTGAATGATTTGTCCCAGTGATCTATCTCTATAAATATCGCTTGAACTCATTTTAAATCTAAATATTCGATGTGTTTGTCCCGCTGGTGTATCGGCGGGGTAAGCGTGTCTTATGTGCTCATTTTTATGTCAGCTACGTCAGAGAATAATAAGCGGATAGCGAAAAACACGCTATTCCTTTACATGCGAATGCTCCTAATCATGGGGGTGACGCTGTACACCAGCCGGGTCGTGCTACATGTATTGGGGGTAGAGGATTTCGGGATTTATAATGTGGTGGGGGGAATAGTGGTACTCTTCACATTTGTCAATAACGCCATGGTCACCTCCACGCAACGGTTCTTGAATTATGAGTTGGGGCATGGAGATTCGGAGGCGGTACGGCGAGTGTTCTCAGCTAGTGTCACGATCCATCTGGGTATAGCGTTGTTGACGTTCGTACTGGCGGAGACCGTGGGATTGTGGTTTTTGGAGCATTATATCCAGTATCCTTCGGACAGGGAATGGGCGGTGACACTAACGTATCAGTTTACGATATTATCCACCTGCATCAATGTCGTTCGTACCCCTTATAACGCTGCCATCATCGCTCATGAGCGGATGTCGTTTTATGCTTATAGTAGCGTGATTGAGGCCGTGCTTCGCCTTTTGATTGTCTATTTGCTGGCTTTGGCATCTTGGGATCGTTTGATCTTTTATGCGTTCTTGATGTTTGTCGTGCTGGTTTTGATAACGGTTTGCTATTATTTGTATTGTAGGCGGTCGTTTGCCGTATGCCTTTATCGGTTCTTTTGGGACAAAGGCTTGTATCGTTCGTTGTTGGGGTTCTCCGGTTGGAGCCTGTTCGGGGGAGTGGCCAATATGGGAGCTTCGCAGGGATTGAATATCTTACTGAATCTCTTTTTTGGTGTGACGGTAAATGCCGCTATGGGCATTGCTAATCAAGTACAATCGGCGGTTTATAGCTTCGTTGGAAATTTCCAGACGGCTTTTAATCCGCAAATTGTTAAGTCTTACGCCTCGGGCGATCGAGGCTATTTCATCGACTTGATCATGCGAACTTCCAAGTATTCTTATTATTTGCTTTATGTAATCTCACTGCCTTTATATCTCTGCTGTGAGGAGGTGTTGGCCTTGTGGCTAGGTGAGGTGCCTACATATACAGTCTCCTTTTGTCGGTGGATGATTCTCTTCTCTCTATTAGATGCCATTCAGGGACCGCTTTGGATCTCTGTACAGGCTACTGGAAATATCCGCAATTATCAAATCCTGATGGGCATAATGATCTTATCAAACGTACCCATAAGCTATTTGTTTTTTAGACTAGGTTATGTTCCTGAGGTGGCGTTGGGCATAAAGGTGGTAATGAATGTTTTGATATATATAGTAAGGCTATTATATTTGAAATATCTATTTAGTTTTCCTACAAATTCTTATTTGCGAAAAGTTGTTTTTAGAAGTATTATTGTGACAGCCATTTCTTATGAGCTTGTTTGTTTTTCTTCTTTAAATATTTCATTTCCAATTATTAAGATTGTTAGTTCCATTATCTCATCTTTGTTAAGCGTAGGAGTACTCTTTTACTTTATAGGCTTAGATAGGAGTGAACGTAGAATGGTGGCTCTTACTTTAGAAAGATTAAAAAAATAAAAGTTTATGATAAAACTGTGTGATAAAAAAGATTGTACAGGTTGTAGCTCTTGCTATAATGTTTGCGTTCACCAGGCGCTGTCTATGCAACCGGATAAAGAAGGATTTTTGTATCCTGTGATAGATGTGGATAAATGTAAAGAGTGTAGTTTGTGTGAAAAAGCATGTCCTGTCTTGAATGAGGATAAACTGTATGATAATGATCCAGCTCCTTCTACATATGCTTTATGTGCTGAGGATTCTATTTGTCAACGCAGTTCTTCTGGAGGTGCTTTCTCTTTATTGGCTATGCTGTTTATAAATAGAGGTGGTGTTGTTTTTGGTGCGGCTATTAATTCTAATAACGAAGTATATCATACTAGTATCACGTCTATAGATGAGTTAGATAAATTGCGAGGATCAAAATATGTTCAAAGTACCCTTGGTTATTCATATCGTGAGGTACGAGAGATCTTACAGAAAGGTCGTTTAGTCTTGTTTACCGGTACCCCATGTCAAATAGCAGGCCTTAAACGTTTTTTAAGGAAACCATACCCTAATCTGTTTTTAGTAGATATATTTTGTCATGGGGTTCCCTCGCCTTTATTTTTACATAAAACATCAAGTATACTGAGCGATAGGGGATATGATGTGACGAAATCTCTCATCTTTAGGGATACAAAAACATGGAAGTATCAACAAAGCTATGGTAATCATGTTGTTAAATATAATAGCCCGGATGATATATATCTTCAATCCTTTTTAAAAGGATTAAACTTTAGAGAATCTTGCTATCGGTGTCCATTTGCGGCTTTACCTAGGCAAGGAGATATTTCAATTGGAGATTTTTGGGGTATAGGTAGGTGGAAGTTGTTTGGCCATGATACAACTCATGGAGTATCATGTGTTTTAATCAATAATTCTAAAGGGATAGAATTATGGCAAGATATACAAAAAGAGGCATATTGTGAGGCTCGAAGTTTGAAAGAGGCTAAATTGGCTAATCCTAATATATTTAGAGCTAGCAGACGTCCAAATCTTAGGGATACGTTTTATGAGGATTTTGATAATATGCATTTGGATGACTTTTTAAGAAAATACAAAGTGTTTCATAAGCCTTTTTCCGTTAGAAATTATGTTTCTAAATGGATTGATGTTTTTCATCTTAGATCAGCTTTTAATAAATTGAAAATGCTAATATATAAATAAGTAGTATGGCAAAGATAGTTATAGCTACAATTCTTGATAATATAAATACGGGTACTTTTTTGCAAGCATTGGCGTTAGGTGTATGTGTAAGAAAATTGGGACATAATCCTGTACTTGTTAATTATAGCCGTCCTCATTTAAGATTTGTATACCTGGTAAAGAATGTTTTTAGGAATCAGTCGAAATCATTTTTTCGAAAAGGGCTTTCTATTATTAATATTAGTTTGGAGCAAATTTTAAGAATGAGGTTGAAGCACATAGTCCGTAAGGTAATTCCGATGTGTAGTTTAAACACCTTATCTAAAATAGATGATAGAAATACTATTTATATGACAGGAAGTGATCAAGTATGGAATAATGAGTACAATAGGGGGATAGATCCAGTATTTTATTTAGATTTTGCTCCTCAACACGCAAAAAAAATTGCTTATGCGGCAAGTATCGGACAAAATAGTTTGTCTGATATAGAAAAAGAATCTATGCGTAGTGCTTTGAAATGCTATGCTTGTTTGACTGTAAGGGAAGATTTAGCTAAAGCTCAGTTGACCGAATTAGGGTATGACTCTACTCAAGTTCTAGATCCTACGCTCCTTTTATCCAAAGAGGAATGGCTTTCTGTGTTCAAGAAATCTTCATTTATAAAAGTAGAGCCTTTTTTATTGGTGTATTCGGTCGAATGGAACAATGATGATCTAATTATGAAATTGGCTAAAGATATAGCATCGTTGAGAGGCTTGAAGATATATGTGTATTCTACCAGTTGGAATGTTAAAAGTGTAAAATGTGATAAGCGTTTTGTATTTGGAACGCCTGATTTGTTTATTTCTCTATTTAGTAAGGCTGACTACGTGATTGTAAGTTCTTTTCATGGAACAGCTTTTTCTATTAATTTTAATAAGCAATTTTTAGCGGTTTTACCTGATAAGTATTCCAGTCGAAGTGTCTCTATATTGAATAAATTTAATCTTTCGAGAAGAATGTATAATGGTGAAACTGCCATAAATGATATAGATTATACGCCTGTAAATGCTATTTTGAGTACAGAGAGAAATAAATCAATGTCTATACTTGCTAAGATGGTAAATTAATATGAGAGTACTTTATATAGATCCTGCATCATTTTTGGCTCATTCTAATTATAATAGAATGCAAATAGAGGCTCTTTGTAAGATAGCAGATAGAGTTGATTTTGTTTTTAAAGAAGGATATGAAAAAGACTTAAATATTGCATCTGATAATATTGTTTATAGCATACCTTTGAGGTATTACAAAAGGACAAAAAATTCTTTATTAAGTAGGCTGATAACCATATATGTGTACTATTTGATAAAGCGAAATATAAAACTGAATGATTATGATGTTATCCTATTTTCCTATTATGATGAAATATGTCTTTTTTTTGTTAAATATCCATTGTTTACATATTTAATTAATCATATAAATGTAAGTGGATTACCATTTAGTAGGATAAAACGTTTTTTTTACAGATGTGTGTCAAAGCGTTATAAGCAGATTGTCCTTGATGCAGAGTCAAAGGTTTATTTACATTCGTTAGGTGTTGACAATGTGGAAGTCGTTGCACATGGTTTAGTTAAACCATTTTATAATAAAAGTGCTACTTCTGTGTACGATCAAAAGTTTAAGGGTTATAGTAAAATTATATTTTCTCCTTCCTTGACCAGCGTTGATGAACATGTACTAGCCTTTCTTATTGTAGATTCCGCTTTTCTTGATTATTTGGCTAGTAATAATGTTCTTTTTGTTCTACGTTCACAAGTCTTGAAATCAACCTGTGGATATATTCATATCATACGTGATGTGATGGAGAAAGAGGATTATGAGTGTTTATTTCTAAAAAGTGATGTGATTTTTTTACCTTATCCTCGGTCTTTTCAGTATAGAACTAGTGGGGTGTTACTTGAGGCACTTTCTAATCATAAAAAAGCATTGGTAAGTGATACTTCTTATTTTCGTCAATATCAAAATGTAGGAATTGATATTCGATATTTTACATCTAATAGTGATGTGCTTTCTTCGCTGCAAACGCTTTTGTCTTTGTCGTCATCTGAAGTATCGCAGAGTGTTAATGATCTGTTGGCGTTAATGCCTGATTATAAATTTCTATTGAATAAACATGATGTTTAAGTTGATATCTACAAGTTGTGGAAAAAGGCTCTCTATGGGCAATTATAATTTCTGTATTTTACTTCTATTTTCCTTGATCGATGTTTTTTTATATGGAATAGAAGGGATAGATTTAATTAAGTTTTTATTTTCCTGCCTTGTTTATGCCTATTTGATAATATTATTTTTTATAAATAAAAAAAATGCTATATTATATCTTATCTCTTTTAATTTGTTGACTATAGGATGGGGTAATTATTATCATTTAGACAATTCTTCCTTGAATTATTGGGGAATACGATTTGGGGGGGTTTCGTTGAATATTGTAATTCAGTTCTTTTTTTGTGTGATTTTAATATTAAAACGGAGATTATCTATTAGCTACTGCATGGATCCTTATTCTAGGTTTTTACTTATATATTTGATATGGATAGCTGTCGTAGGTTTTGTTAATGTCCTTTTTGGAAATATTTATTCGGATAACTATATAGATGATTTGCTGGCTATTTTACCTGTTCTATTCTACTTTGTTCTATTTAAAAATTTAGATGTCGAAAGCTTGAAAAAAGTATTGATATATACTTTTTCTATTAGTGTTATTTCATTACTATTTGCTTTTCTTCTACATCGTAAAATGGAATATGGTGGAAGTGAGTTTGTTGTATATAATAGCCTGTATTATTTATTACCATGTGGGGTTTTTATAATGAGAAAATATTATACCTCATTTTTTTTCTTATCTTCTGTTGTGATAATAATATTTTTGCTGTTAACCAATTCCTATTTTGTTTCAGGAAAAACGATTATAAGTTTTGGGCTTTTACTTCTCTGGATTCTTGGATATAATAAAAAGATTTTGGGGGTTAATATTTTGTTAATACTGTTATTTATTCCATTGTTTTTGTTTTTATTAGAATTTCTGAGTGAGAATCTAGAAAATGGAACAATTGCTTATAAGTTTCATCAAGTATTATTGCTTTTTAATTCAATTAGTATATTGGATGTTGCATCAGACTTTAGTAGTATTGGTAATCTTGTCGCAGAGTTAGTAACTTTGTTATATTACTTTATTCTTAATCCTATTTATTTTATTATAGGTAAGGGGGCAGGAGCAGGAGTTCCGGATTTGTTTGGTTGGTTTCAGCCTTTTGCGGGATATGGAGGATATAAAGAATTGGATATGATACGCAATGATTATGTAAGATTACACTTGGCGATCTATGGTGTTTTTGTGCGTGGTGGTATTATTATTTTGATTATGTATATCCATTTATTAATAAAATTATTTCTTTCCAGACAAGTAATGTCATTTTTTGCATTTATAATGATGTTATTCGTGTTTTATAGTAGTAAGGATTATCTATTGTTGTCTTTTTTATTGCTGCGAATTTCTTCCTTGGATAGTACAAAAGAATTAATTCGATCTTAAGTTTATTTCTGTCTCAAATTATTTAATATCTTGAATCATGAGAATATTATATGTCCATCGAGAATTTTCCTCAGTCCTTAACGGTGGAACTTATGTGATGCATCGAAATTATGAGATGCTTACTCGCTTATTTGGAGGAGATAATGTCATTTGTTATTCAGTAGCTCGCCCTACTCTGAAAATCATCGTTTTATCTTTATTACGCATGGGGTGTTATGGTGTTTCTAAAAGAGACGAAGAAACTATAATGGATGTCTATTGTAAGGATTCTTTTGATTTCGTTTTCTTTGAAGGGTCATTATTTGGTAGGATTGTTAAATTGTTGCATGGATTAGAAGCAAAGTCCGTGATATTTGAGCATAATGTAGATGCGTCAATGGCTTATCAAGAATACTTGTATGATCATTCTCTTGTCTCTTACGTAAAATATCGCTTTATAAAATTCAATGAAAAGCGAACTGTGAGATATGCTACCTCTTTAATAGCACTTAATAAACGTGATTGTGATGGGTTCGAGCGAATGTATGGACGGAAACCAGAACTGATTTTTCCGATAACAAGTCCTAAGGTGGACTTAGATGATGTTCCTGTATTAACCGCTATAAATAGACCGTTTTTATTATTTGTTGGTGCTGATTTTTATCCAAATATAGAAGGGATAGTATGGTTTATTGAACATGTATCCCCTTTTATCCAATTGGATTTACGCATTGTTGGGGCTTGTTGTAATAATCCTACTTTAAGAAATAAAACTCTGTCTAATGTGAAACTTGAGGGATATGTAGATGATTTATCTTCATATTATAAAAGTGCGTTAGCTGTTGTAGCCCCTATATTTAAGGGGTCGGGTATGAAAACGAAAGTGATAGAGGCGATGAGTTTTGGTAAGTCTATCATAGGTACTGATGAAGCTTTTCAGGGTATAGAATGTGATTATAGTCGTATGGGGGGGAAATGTAATACGCCATCAGAGTTTATTCATACTATAAATTCTCTTTCTGATAACAGGTTTAATCCATATACTTATCAGCTATTTTCTGAAAAATATGAGACTTCGGTGATTGAAAATAAGTTCAGAGATTTTATAGATGCTTTTTGATATTATTCTGATGTTTAGGTTATTGTATGTCTAATTTAAGACAATGCATTGATTACAATACTATAAATTTATTACAATGAAAGTAGTACTTCTTGCAGGAGGTTTTGGTTCTCGTATATCTGAGGAATCCCAGTTCAAGCCAAAGCCAATGATTGAGATTGGTGGTATGCCAATCTTGTGGCACATAATGAAAGAGTATGCCTATTATGGTTATACCGAGTTTATCATTTGCGCCGGTTATAAACAGGAATATATTAAGGAGTGGTTCGCCAACTATTTCCTTCATAACTCTGATGTGACTTTCGACTATCGTGATGGCAACAACGAAATGACCGTTCATCAAACTAATATGGAGCCTTGGAAAGTCACTGTCGTTGATACGGGCTACAACACTATGACTGGAGGCCGTATTAAGCGTATCCAGAGATATATAGAGAACGAGACTTTCTTGATGACATACGGCGATGGTGTTTGTGATGTAGAAATTGATAAATTGGTGGAGTTTCATAAGAGCCATGGTAAGCTTGCGACCCTTACGGCCGTCAAGATAGCACAAGATAAAGGAGTCTTAGATATTACTAAAGATCAAGCCGTAAGGGCTTTTCGGGAAAAGAACGCCTCTGATGGCGCTCCTATTAATGCCGGTTACATGGTGTTGGAACCCGAGGTTTTTGATATGCTGGAAGGGGGTGACTCTTGTGTCTTCGAAAAGACCGCACTTGTCAGGTTAGCGCAAGAGGGTCAGTTGATGTCTTATATCCATACTGGTTTTTGGCAGTGCATGGATAATATACGTGAAAAATCTATGCTTGAAAAACTGCTTGCCGAGGATAAAGCTCCTTGGAAGCGTTGGGAGCGCTCTGTTCCGGAAATACCAGATTACGCAAAATAATAAGTTATCATACAAATGGGAAATATATTGGATTTTTATAAAGGCAAGAGGATTTTCCTTACGGGCCATACCGGCTTTAAGGGCTCTTGGATGTGTAGGATACTCGCTAATGCCGGAGCGGTCGTTACCGGATATTCACTTGAAGCCCCAACAGAGCCTTCGTTGTTTCAAATTGCTAATATTGAAGATGACATACATTCCGTGATTGGCGATATACGAGATTATGCCTCTCTAAAGAAGGCTTTTGATGAGTCTCAACCAGAAATTGTGCTGCATCTTGCCGCTCAGCCCATTGTTAGAGATTCTTATAAAGATCCTGCCTATACCTACGAGACAAACGTGATGGGTACCGTGAATATTCTTGAGTGTGTTCGCAATAATTGTTGCGTGAAGTCTTTCTTGAATGTCACTACGGATAAAGTGTATTTGAATAGGGAGTGGAGTTGGGGTTATAGGGAGAATGAGGAATTGGATGGGTATGATCCTTATTCAAATTCCAAATCCTGTTCGGAGCTGGT
>NZ_QTLP01000044.1:0-16914 GCF_003635405.1 Parabacteroides sp. AF39-10AC
CCTTTCAGGTCGAGCGGCTGGAATGTCGCCCCGTATGGCGTGATGTCTTTCAGATAACCGATGTCGCGTGCCCTGTTTGCCACCAGCGAACCTTCACGCAGGTGCATTTCCGGCGTGCGGTGATAGGGACGCGGCGTAAGGTCGGGTACTTCCTCCTTCGGCTTTTCCGTTTCAAATTCAGAGAATAGTGAAGTGGTTGCTTTCTCACTTTGGCTATTGTCCGTAACAGGAACGGGAGTTGCTTCCGGCTGTGCTTTGGGTTGTTTTGCTGCTTCCTTTTGCTCCGCTTGGTTACCCGACGAAGGCACAAAGGCTGGATTCAGCGTGTCCTTGACACCCAACTTTTTCAGTTGTTCCTGTCTGTGCCGTTCCGCTTCAAGCCGTAGAGCCTTGCGCCGTTCCGGTGTCAGGCTCATCATTGTTTCATAGAAGCCATTAATGGGCGGATTGGTTTCCCAGTCCAAAGTGGCATAAATATCTTCTGGGTCGCCTTGCTTCTCTGCATTTTCCGGCTTTGCCTCCTTGCTTTCGGTTGCAGGCTTGACGGATTCAACAGGAGGTGCAGCCATAACCGGCGGCTTCGGTTTGGATGGTATACGCTTTGCCTTGTTTTCCTTTTTGGTTGCCTTTTTCTTTTTGGCAGGTTCTTCTATGGGCATACCCCAAAGGTCAAGCAGAGTGAGCTGAACGGCATTTGAATGATTCGTCTGGCGTGGCTCAATCTCCGGCTTCTCGTCTATGGGTTGAACTTTCGGTTTCTCCGCTTCTGTGATAAAAACATTAGCGGTAGAAGTCACCGCTTCTACTTTCGGAGACGGCTGTACTTCCACATTCATACTTTTATCCGTACTTTCCGTTTGCGTCGGATGCAGGCTATGTCTTTCGTAGAGTTCCCTGTTGAGTTGGTGCAGTTCTATTTTCAGATGTTCCCGTAAGTCTTCCGCCAGTTGTACGGTATCGCCTCTGTGCATGAGCTTATAGGCAGGCTTTCCGTAAGGGTCGGTACTTTTGGTTAAATCCGTGTGGGAAAGCGAACCGATGCTCCATACATACCCATTTACGGAAGTGCCGATAGGGGTCTGTTCTGTTTGCACAAAAAGTTTCTCATTATAATACAGTTCCCCGTTCTTTCCGCTGTTCTTTTGCAGAATAATCAAATCACTGCCCACCTCCGTACCCGCATTTTCCGTAAAGAGGTTGTTCGGCAGACGGGCAACACCAACCAGATTGGCGTGGTTCATCATATACTCGCGTATGGGCGCATTGGTCGGGGCATCCAACACCCCCTGCGAGGTAATGAACGCCACGATTCCGCCTTCACGCACCGCATCAAGGCTTTTCAGAAAGAAATAGTTGTGTATCGTCTTGGATGCCGACCGTCTTGCCACGTCATGGCTGTTGGTAAATTCCGGGTCGAACACCGCCACATCGCCAAACGGGATATTGGAGATAGCCAGATCAAAATGGTTCATGAACGGCTTTTCAATTTTCTCGTACCCCTGTATCCTTACTTTCTGGTCGGAATGCAGGTGTCTCAATATCTTGCCCGTCATCAGGTCTTTCTCAAAAGCCATGATGTCCGCGTCCGGCTTGTTCTCTAATACGGCATCCACAAATGCGCCAACGCCTGCCGACGGTTCCAGTACCCGGTCGGGACGTATGCCGTGTTTATGTAGCACATCCGCAATAGTGCCTGTTATCTCCGGTGGAGTATAGAAAGCGGTCAGGACGGATTGCTTCATGGCATCCATGTACCGTTTATACTCCGTATCGTCTTTTGTATTCTCCCGTAGTAACTTGTGTAGTTCCACGGTAGGGGCAAACAGTTCGAGGTCGGATTTCGCCCAGTGGACGGCATCCGTCAGTTCCCTTGCAGGGTTCAGAATACATTTCAGACCGCCGAAACCGCAATAACGCTCCAACAAGAGCCTTTCGCGTGCGGTGGGGGTGCGTTGTTCCCTGTCAAGGACGAATGCAGTCCGTATCGCCTCGATGTTGTCCCGCAACCTTTGTTTGCGGTTAAACGCCATATTCCTCTATATAAAGGACGACAGCCCCTGTCAGCTCCGTGTAGAGCAGGTCGTAATCGGGCGACAGGGCGAAATTGTCGTCCGAGAGGTCATAAATGGAGAATACATTCCCGACAAGCGGCAGCAGTTTTCGGGTAAAGGATTCATGCTTCGCTTCCGGCACGTCATCGGAAAACTCGTTCTCTACGACTTCGCGGAGGATGGCGTACTTGGAGTAGTGAAGCCCCTCCAGCAGCGTGCGCATCGCCAGTTCCTGCGCACCATCGGCGGGATAGCCTTCAAGCCTTGCCCATTCATACGTTTCGGCGGCACGGTCGGCGCGTTCACGGATGAAGGCTTCGTCGGTCGCTTGTTCAAATTTGTTCGTTCTGAGATAGTCCAGCAGGTACAGCCCGTAGTAGGAAAAGTCGGTTTGCCCCTCGTTTTTCTTCTTGTTGTTCATTACTTTGGAATTTAGTGGATTGGTAAATCATGACCGGGATAATTGTCTGAAAGGAGAAAGAAAAGGCACTCGGTATCCCTCCGAGTGCCACCACTAAGTCCAAAGTATGAGTGTAATCCGGTATCGAAGAACAGTTCATTACTCTGAATCAGTGGCAAAGTTAATACTATTTCTTCCGTCCTGAAAATTTCTTGATCGTTTTCCTTTCGGGGAACACGAAAGTCGTGTTGTAGTCCCCGTCAAAGGCAACCACGGCATCGAAGCTCTTGCCCTGCTTGCTCTTGAAGCCTTTGAGCAGCTTCGTGTGTCCGTCAGTGAGCAGGTCTTTGATCTCGTCATCGGTGAGGGTACGGTTTGCCTTCAGACGGAACACGGGCAGCCCGCACTCTGTGTTGTCGCAGCGGACGACCTTGCCGTAGAACTGCATACTGCCCGTTCCGCACTTGGGACACTTGCAGTCGGAATCCCTGCGGGCGAACAGCTTGTCGCACGAGAGCAGTTCGGAGGTAATTTCCCGCGTGTACGCCTCTATCTCCTTGCGGAAGGTATCGGCAGGCAGTTCCCCGCGCTCAATGCGTGCCAGCTCCTTTTCCCATTCGCCCGTCATGGCAACGTCAGCGATGCGCATCGTCTTCACGACCGAATAGAGGGCAAGCCCCTTTTCGGTGGGTACAAGCGACTTCTTGCAGCGTTCCATGTACCCCCGTTTGAAAAGCGTTTCGATAATCGCTGCACGGGTAGCAGGCGTGCCGATGCCGCAGTCCTTCAAAGCCTGACGCAGCGCATCGTCCTCAATCTCCTTGCCTGCCGTTTCCATAGCGGACAGCAGGGTGGCTTCGGTATGCAGCGGTTTGGGCTTGGTCTTGCCCTCAGTGATGGAGGCAGCTTTCAGTGTCAGCGTGTCGCCTTCCTGCCAGCCAGGGATGATGGTTTCCTCTTTCTCTTCCTCGCCATAGACCGCACGCCACCCGGCTTGTTTGATGATGCTGCCTTTTGCCATAAATTCCACTCCGGCACACTCTGCCATGACGGTGGCGGTATCCTTGACGCATTTTTCAGAGAAAGCCTCGATCATGCGTCCGGCTATCATCTGATAGATGATATTGTCCTCTTTAGAGAGGAACAGCGGTTTCTCGCCAGTGACGAGCAAAGCATGGTGGTCTGTTACCTTGCCGCCGTCCACGCTGCGGCGTGTAGGCGTGACGGGGACACCTACTTCGCCCGCCCATTCGGGAAGTCCGGTAACGAAGGCGAGCAGCTTGGGGATTTCCGCGAACACGTCTTCGGGTATGTAGCGGCTTCCGGTTCTCGGATAGGTGATGAGTTTCTTCTCGTAGAGCTTCTGTGCGATTTCAAGCGTCTGTTCCGCCGTGAAGCCGTGCTTGGCGTTGGCTTCCTTCTGGAGCGTGGTCAGGTCATACAGGAGCGGAGTTTCCTCTATCTTCTCTTTACGTTCGGCTTTTGTGACAGTGGCAAAGCCGGCTTCCTTTACCTTATTATATAGTGCTGTGGCAGGTTCTTTCTCTTTCCATTTCTTGGAAGATGAGAGTTTCACCACTTCGCCGTCGCCTGTGTCTGCGGCGATATGGAGCTGCCAGAAAGGTTCCACCGTGAAACGGCGGTTTTCCCAATAGCGAGCGCACACCATCGCCAGCGTGGGTGTCTGCACCCGTCCGATGGAATATGTGCCGTGTCCGGCTGCGATGGAGAGTGCCTGCGTGCCGTTGATGCCCACAAGCCAGTCGGATTCGCTCCGTGCTTTGGCGGCAAGGTAGAGGTTGTCGTATTTGTCGCCCGCTTCGAGGTTACGCAACCCCTCGCGGATAGCCTTATCGGTGAGCGAACTTATCCAGAGGCGCACGAAAGGCGTGGTACATCCGATATAATGGTAGAGGTATCTGAAGATAAGCTCACCTTCGCGTCCTGCATCGGTCGCCACAATGATCTGCTCGCTTTCCTTGAAAAGACGGGCGATGATTTTTATCTGCGACACCACGCCGCTGTCGGGTTTGTAGCCCTTCTCTGTCTTTTCCTGACGGGGAATGAGCGTGAAGGTTTCGGGAATGACGGGCAGGTTGTCACGGACGAAGCCGCGTATGCCGTAGCCGTCGGGCATGGCAAGCTGGACGAGGTGTCCGAACGCCCATGTCACGGCATAGCCGCCTCCCTCGAAATATCCTTCCTCTCTCTTTGTCGCGCCTACGATGCGGGCGATTTCACGTGCCACGGATGGCTTTTCTGCAATGATTGTCTTCATGCTGTTTTACTTTTTAATGGATTATTACTTTGGATTTAGTGGCGGACACGGGATGTTACATCTTCATGCCCTTGTTGTTTTTCTTCTGAGGCTTTTCCTGCTGCTTTTGCTGTTTGTCGTCTTTCGGAGCGGTCTGCCCTTTCAGCAACGGCTCTTTCAGGTTCTTGGTCGCCTCGTTGGTCTTTCCTTCGCTGTTCACCGCCACCTGTGTGCGGCTCTCGTTGGACGGGGCGACCTTCTGCGCGTTGTCGGGGTTGGTGTCGTAGCGGTACGGACGTCCCTTCTCCGGGTTGAACTTGATGTACATCGTGGCGTGGAAGCCTTGCTTGTCGGTCACGTTCTCCAGTTTGATGGCTTTGCCTGCCGCGTAATCGGCTTTCTGCTGGTCGGTGAAGTTCACACCGCTCCATTTGCTGATGGGGCGGATGCTGCCGTCGGCGTTCGTCCACGTGTTGCGGCGTTGCTCTTTCTGTGGGGCTGCGGAGTTTTCCATGCCCTGAGCCTGTCCCTGCGTGGGATTGTTCTTGGCTTCCTGCGTCTGGGCGGTACGGGGCGACCTGCCGGTTCCCGGTACGAACTCCACGCCTCGCTGCTCTACATTCACTTGGAGGGTGGTGACGAACTTCCTGCCGTCGTTACGCTCGATGAGCTTGTCGCGCACGGGCAGCCCGGCACGCAACATATCCTGTTCCTGTTTGGTGATTTCCGTCTTTCCGATGCGCTCCGGTATGCGTACCTTGTTTGCTGGTATGTCTGTGATTTCATTCGTCTTGCGGTCTATGCTGATGAACGAGGGGATGATTTCACCCGTTTCCCTGTCCACGATGTCCACGACCCTGCCGAGGTTGCCCGTTTCGCGCAGGTTCTTACGGTCTTCGTCGGAGAACTTGTGTTCCTTGTACTCGTCGAGTTTCTGCTCCTTGCGGATGAAATGCGGCACGAGGCTGACATTGCCTTCACCGTCTTTCTTGAAGGAAAGGCGGGCATCCAGCTCGAAAGCCTCGCCGCCGAACTTGGGCGACACTTTCACCAAATCGGACTTGCCGTAGTTGAGCATCTTCTGAAGGTCGCCGGACTTTTCAAGGTCGTCACGTTTCACGCCCCATTTCTCTTCCAGCTCCTGCCAGTTGATTTTGCTCTCGTCAATGGGCTGGTAGCCCCGTCTGCCTTGCGTCTGTTGTTGCGGGCCTTCCTGATTCTGTTCCTGCTTCTTTTCCATTTCTTCCTGTTTTGGGGTTTCTTTGGGCTGCTCTTCCTGCTTTTGTTCCGTCTGCTCCGTCTTTCCGGCGGTCTGTTCTTCCTTCACCTGCTTTTCGTAGCCGGAAGTGTCCACCTTGTGGGGCGCAAGCAGTTCCTTGTTGGCTTCGGGGTCTTTCAGCAGGTCTTTCATCACCTCCATCAGTTTGTCGGCTTGGTCTGCCGCGACACGGTAGAAACCGAAGCGGCTGGGTTCCTTGCACTGCCGGAAGAAGTTTTTGAAGAAGTTGTCCAGCACGTCGCCGTGGCGGTCGAATTGCAGGAAACTCTGCGCGTTCTCCGCTTTCGCGGGGGTGCGCTTGGGGGAACCGTCGGCATCCAGCCCGGCTACCACGCTGATCTCGCCCGTCTTCTCATCACGGACTATCAGCACGTCCTTTTCGCTTTTTTTCTTTGCCATTTGAAAAATGTTTTAATGGGTTATTTTTGAAAGAAATTATGGATACGAGCCTTGTAGAAGGCTATATCTTCCTTTTTGAAGTCCTTTACGTGTCCGGAAAGGAACGTCAGCACGTCCTCTTCGCTGTAATAGGTCTTTTTGCCGAGCGTCTTGTACGGCAACGCGCCGATGCTGCGGTAGCGTTGCAGGGTACGCTTGCTTATCTGGAGCAGCATACAGAGGTCTTGGTTGTCGAACATCCTGATACGCTCCATCGGGTTCGGGGCTTTGCCGGACGGCTGCAAGGACAGCAGCAGTTCGTCCTGACGGTCGAGCCGTTCCATCAGCTTCCGCATCCAGCTCTCAAAATTGTTTCGGGTAAGCAGTTCCATATGTCACGTCCTCCTTCTTTTGGGTTTGCCGCCGCCCGTGCGTAGCGTATGGTTGCGTTTCAGTTCCGTCGGTGTCGCCGCGTCTTCCATGACGGTGCAGTCCGCAAGCAGGCGGTCGATTTCAGACTGTCGGTAGCGGCATTTGCCGCGCAGCACTACATAGCCGATGCGATGCTCGTTACGCATACGCTGGAGGGTGCGGGTACTCACATTCAACAGGTGCGCCGCCTCACGGGTGGTGAGCAACCTGTCTGCGGATTTTTCCTTTCTTTCGCCGGAAACGGCACGCACGTGTGCCGCTATCTCGGCTATCTGTTCCGTCAATGCGGTGAAAGCGGAACTTTCCATCGTTATTACTTTCATATTCAGTCCTTTCTTTTGGTTTCTGCGGCAAAATTCGGCAATAAACAAAAGGGGCTTTAACAGCTCACTACGTGTCTCACGTAAGATTTTTATTGGAAATGGCTCCATTACCCGGACAGACGGCGCAACATACAGCCTTTCAGCGGGAAACGATATGCGTTCATGAGGATGGCGTTACCTTTGCGGCAAACCTGAAATGTTTTGAATATGGAAATTGTATCTATCGAGAAAAAGACCTTCGAGATGATGGTGGCGTCCTTCAACGCCCTCTCGGAGAAGGTTGCCGCCCTGAGGCGCAAGAGCGACGGCGGGCGGTTGGAAAGATGGCTCACGGGCGAGGAAGTCTGCGGGCAGTTGAGAATCAGCCCGCGCACGTTGCAGACGTTGCGCGACAAGCGGCTTATCGGCTACTCGCAGATAAACCGCAGGTTCTATTACAAGCCGGAAGAAGTTAGGAGGCTGATTCCGCTTATCGGTACGCTCTATCCCGGCGGCAGGTAATCTTATTATTCACCCACTGAATCCAAAGTTATGATGAACGAGAACAACGATGTTTTTACACTGGAGGACGAGCCGCTTGCCACCGTGGTGCAGAATATGCGCAAAGGCTCTAAATGGCTCTCTGCATTTTTGGAAAACTACCGTCCACCGCTGGACGGGGAACGTTACCTGACGGACAGGGAGGTGGCGGAGTTGCTCCGTGTGAGCCGCCGTACCTTGCAGGAATACCGTAACAACAGAGTGTTGCCCTTTATCCTTTTAGGCGGGAAGGTGCTTTACCCCGAATCGGGATTGCGTGAACTGCTGGAGGCGAATTACCGCAAACCGATGGAGTAATGTCCTGACATTCCGGAATAAAATGCGTACCTTTGTGGTTAAAACGAATACCATTATGCTTCGGAGTGAATTTGCAAAATTGTTAGAATCCACAATAATTCCTGAAGGAATTGAGCAAGAGGACATAAAATCCCGAATCTATCCTATAAGTGCAGCATTGATGTCAATGTTGCCACAAAAACTGTATAGATATAGGAGTTGTTCAACATTAAACCTTGATGCTTTTGACAAGGATCTGGTTTATGCTGTTACTGCTGATAAGTTTAATGACCCCTATGACACTCTTGTTTATTATAGTTTGGATAATATTCAAGAGCAAATGAGAGCTTGTTGTACAGAAGAATTTCTTGAACAATTCAAACAGATACTTGAAACTAAAGATTTCGAATTTCCTCCAAGTGTAATCCAATTTTTCGGAAGAAACAATTTGACAGGTTTAAAAAAACAGGTAATATCGTGTAACGGCATAAATCCATTGACATTAGCTCTTTTTAGTGTTGTAATGGAAAACATATTGAAAGAAATCCTATTAAAAATGGGGGATACATTAAAGGTCGTATCTACAATAGCATGTTTAAGTGAAAGCATAGATTCTGTTATAATGTGGAGTCACTATGCCCAAAATCATGAAGGGTTTGCATTGGAATATGATTTAAGGTTCTTATTAGAACAAGGAGAAATGAATTGTTGTATCTTGCCTGTTATATATGATAATAACCGCTTTGATGCAAATAGTTTTATTCAATGGTATATAGCAAAGAGCTTGGGGCTGGATGTTAAAAATATAGATTCACTATCGCATTTGAAAATGGCTATTCACAAATCCACACAGTGGGAATATGAAAATGAATGGCGTATTATTCATTCAGAGAAACAACCTGCCGCACATTCTCGTGCAACAAGCCTGAAAATTGTTCCTAAAGCAATCTATTATGGAGAGAGAATTTCAAACATCCACAAGAAAACTTTGCATTATATAGCACAAGAAAAAGGAATTGCGGAATATGATATGTACATTGATTGTGGCTCGTTAAAGTATGAGATGTTATATAAGCCATCTCAATTTTGATACCTCATATTCTTTAGCACATAATTTGTATATTCAAAATTGACTATTTTAAAGTTAAAACGGACAGCTTGATGGTTGTCCGTTTTTAATTGATTTTCATCGTCTTTTCAGCAGTAACCGCCTTTTCCGCTATGTACGAATAACATGTAGGCGGTATGCTTGTCTTTTGCAAGTGCCTTGTCCATCAGCCAGCGGCGGAAAAGATGGGCATGGTATGTGCTCAGCCGAAAGGTGACGGGGATGATTATCTCAAGCGAGTAAACATCCGCATACAGACCGTTTTCAAGTTGGATGTAGCGGCATGCCTCGTAGTCGTTCAGCACGTCCGTTTTGAGGATGGCTTTGATGGCGGCGTTCACTGCCGGGACACCCGTGTGGAACAGTCTGGCGATTTCTCCGGCGGTCATCCATACATCGTTACCGGTTACGCTGACCGCCTTGTCCTCAATGATGATTATGTCACGTTTCATGGCTTCTCTGTTTTAGATGGTACGACCTGCAAATTCTTCGATTTGGTTCAATCTCGCGGCAAGGTTCTCCATGTCTTGATTGAGCTTCTCTTTGGTTATTTGTAGGCTCGGCAGTCGGCGCCGTTCCACCTTTCGGTGGTAGGTTTCCGACAGCCTGCCTCCGAACCGTACTTACACGTCTCCATGTATACGGCTCTCCGCCCATAACGGCATTTCAGCTATTCTTCGCATGAATCATATTATGACATTCAACGCAAACAATTAAAGACTTTCTATGCATTTTGAGCATTTTTCGTTCCCATTCGGTTTTACCTCTCAAAGCCGAGAGTTTTCTGACATGGTGTGAGACAACATTTCCTTCTTTTCCGCATAACTCACACTTATTTGCAGTCAGTCTTTCGATTAGACTCATGGTTGGAGTGTTGAACAAGTAGGGTAAGTTGTCACATTTTTGAGTTCCCAAGTCGGTAATACGCTTGAAGCCCTCATTGTAGAATACTCTTGGTTTGCGTTCGCCTTTCTTGTCCGTGTACCACACCACAAATTTATCGTCTTCACGATACTTGTTTGCTATGGTTCTAACGGAGCTGTTAAGTTTTTGCGCAAATGTCTTTAGCATACTGAACTTCATGATACATCCAAAAGAACGCCCAAGAGCCGATGCATTGTTTGCAATGGAGTAGTAGTTGTAGAATCCTCTGATTTCTGTGTTGAAACGTGCTACTATATCTTGTGGCTCATTGTCTATCAGGTATGTTCTACCTTTAGACATCCACACCTCTTTGCCATTTCGTGTTTTCACATTCATGGCTTCAAGACTCAGTAACTTCTTCTTTATCACTTCTCGTGATACGTGTAGTATCACATTACCATTACGATGTCTACGAGTTTCTCGTCTTGCATTTTTCTGCGTTGTGTAATCTTTACGGACTGATATTTCATAGCCGAGAAATTTTGCACAATCTTGTGCGTTGGTTATCAAGGTCTTTTCTTGCGACATCTCCAACTTTAGCTTCTCTTGCATAAATTGTGTAACATCAGCCTTGATTTTCTCGCACTCTGCTTTATTTCCAATGACCCCTATAAGGAAATCATCAGCGTAGCGTACATATTTCAATCTACGGAAATTCTCATCCATATCGTTACCGCTCGGCATGGTCAGTATTTGCTGTTGCTTACTACGAAGTTCCTCTCGCATTGCTTCCAATATATCAACATCCGTCACTTCCTTGATTCTCTTCTTTAGATAATAAACACGGTTGTTCAGTTTGCCGATGTCCTTGTTGCGATGTCTAACTTTGCCCTTATGGAAATCTTGTGCATACTTCTCCATATACTTGTCGAACTTGTCCAGATAAATATTAGCCAATATTGGGCTGATAATTCCACCTTGAGGCGTGCCCGAATAAGTTTTATTGAAATGCCATTCTTCCAAATATCCAGCGTTGAGAAATTTACGTATTAACCGAAGAAAACGCTCGTCAGATATGCGTTCTCTTAGAATTTCTATCATCACGTCATGGTTGATGTTGTCAAAGAAACTTTTTATGTCTCCCTCTATGAACCACTTTGTTCCGTTGAAATTATTCTGTAGACTTTTCAGTGCCGTGTGGCAGCTTTTGTGTGGTCTGAAACCATGTGAGGTCCATTCAAAATATCCTTCATATATGGCTTCCAGTACCATTCTCACTACCTCTTGCACTAATTTATCTGCAAACGTAGGGATACCGAGCGGACGTAACTTTCCGCTCTTCTTCGGTATATAAACCCTCCTTGCTGGTTTAGGGCTATAGACTTCGCTTTTGAGGCTGTCTATTAATGCGTGTACCTTGTCAATGCTCATGCCGTCCTCCGTTTGTCTATCAGTACCAGGTGTCATATTGCCTGGTTTTGCATGGATGCGCTGATATGCTACTAAGAACATCTGCTCATTGAACAGGATACGATAGAGTCTTTCGTATTTGTAACTTGACTCGTTGCTGTGTTCAGCTAAAATGTTTAATACGTGCTCGGGATTTCTCATACGTCTCTCACGTTTTCCGTTGTTTGTACTAAAGTTATGGACTGTTCCCCTTCGCCATGTACAAGCCGTTAACTTGCTCGGACTACTACGGGAACTCCGTTGCCATATCAGATATTCAGAGACCAACTCTCATAGCCTTTGAGGCGTTCTGACTTAGGCAATCCCCAGTTAGTTTCACTTGATAACTATTAGCGTGACATATTGTCGGATGCGACTTTCGTTCTTGTCCGCTTATCGCGGCTGTGTCATAGTAGGTTCTCAATGCTCTGCACTAACGCACACAATAGGCAGAGTACTATGAAATAGCGTATATAAAAGCCTTCCGCTATTGCAAGATGTGGTACCACCGAACTATCGTTCAACCAATCAAGGCTTCATCCTCATATATGTCGTTTCGTCTTGCCCTTCAGTAGCTACTCGGCTATTAGTAGACTTAGGGCTTTAATCAGCATGCTACACTCCCCGTTAGGTTTCCCATTCGGATAAGCTGATTGACGATAGGATTATATTGAACCCAATCCTAACTTCCTGCTAAAGAAGTATTTATCAAGCGACCATTCTGGGCGCACTCGCGTATATCTGCGTTGTCTTTATGCTTTTGTGTCCCAGCATGGAACTGACCGTTTCGATGGGTACGCCGTTGGAGAGGAACACCGTCGTGGCGGCCGTGTGGCGGCTTTGATGCCATGTAATATGCTTGGTGATACCGCAACGCTTGGCGACGGCACGGATTCCGGCAAGGCACGTGTTATAGTGGGGTACGGGGAATATCCTGCCGTCCCCACACAGCCCACGGTATTTGTCGATGATGCGCTTCGCTATGTCGAGCATACGGATGTTGGACACCACACCCGTCTTCTGGCGGTTGATGTTTATCCACTCGTGTTCGTCAAAGTAGGTGCGGATATTCTCTTCCGTCAGGTTGCGCATATCGGCGAACGACAAGCCCGTGAAGGCGCAGAACAGGTATAAATCACGATACAGTTCTTGCTTCGCATTCTTCAGCTTACCTTCCATCAGCAGGCGGATTTCATCTTTCGTCAGAAAGCTGCGGGTCGTTTCCTCCTTCTTGATTTCATACTCGCGGAACGGGTCGCGCGTGAGCCACTCATTGTTGATGGCGATGAACACCATCGTCCGAAGCGGGCAGACATACAGCCACACGGTGTTGGTGCAGCAGTGTTTGTCCGTGCGCAGGAACATTTCAAAATCGGAAATGAAAGCGGGGGTAAGCTCTTTCAGGGCGATGTCCTTCACGTGGTAGCGGATGGTGAGGAACTCTTGCAGGTGCTTGTAAACGATCTTGTATTTGTCAAACGTGCCTTTGGCTTTCATGCCTGCCTCCACCTGCTTGGCATAGTCCTCGTTGTGTTGCCGGAACACCTGCAATAGCGTGTGGTAGCGGTGTTCCAGTCCAAGAAAGGCGTTTTTCACCTTTTCCGCAGTGACGAAGTTGTCACGCTCCATGATTTCCTGATAGTGCTTGTTGATGCGTACGCGCATCTTGTCGAGCATACGGTTCGTTTCGAGTGCAGCCGTGCTTCTGCCCGTGACACGTCCTCCTTTGGTGTCCCACAGCTTAGGATCGACGGTCAGTTTGCAGCTGAACTGTGTTTGGCTGCCGTCCACCGTGATACGTCCCATGACGGGTACTGTCCCGTCCTTTTTCACTACCTGACGTTTGAGGTAGTAGATAACTGAAAATGTACTCTTCATCGTCCTTAATTTTTTTAGGTTCAAAATTAGTCGGTGAAGAATCCTTCGTCGGTACGCAAAACACGGAGGAACGACGCAATCTTTTTCCGTAACTGGATTTGTCGCGTGAGTTGTTAGTAACTCACTATATCACAACGCCTTGTTTTGCCATTCGTGCCAATTTCGTCACCTATATGGTGTGGTTACGAACAAGTAACGTTGCGACGTCTTGACTTGGCTTCGGCAAGGATTGTGGTGGCGTTGGAGATAATCGGCTGCTTAAATGAAACCTCTGTAAATCAATTCTATTACTTCATTCTTCTGTATTCCACTTTTTTGTAGTATCTTTGTGTTTGAATTTTATAACTTGCGTTTAAGTTGTAAACTATAATCTAAATGAAGAGAACACTAGGACTGACTTTGCTACTTTTCGCTACCCTTTTTTCTTGTATGCGCCAAGAAAAACCATTACCTGCGGAACTATCTCGTGCGGAATCTGTTATGTGGGAGCATCCGGATAGCGCATTACTCTGTCTTTCCTCTTTGGATAGCTCAATCATGAATGAGCCGGAAAATATACGTATGTACCATGCTTTGCTTAAGATTAAAGCTAAAGATAAGCTGTATATTCCTCATGAATCAGACTCTTTGATTAAATCAATAGTTCAGTATTATGAGGACTATGGGACTCCAGATCAATTAATGGAGGCATATTATTATCTAGGAAGTACATACCGGGATATGGGAGATGCCCCAAGAGCGGTGAGAGCTTTTCAAGATGCTGCGGACATAGGGAAAGATAGTAAGCGATATGATATATTAGGACGGGTTTATGAGCAGATGGGATATCGACTGGCATATCAAGGTTTGTATGATGAGGCTCTCGAAGCTTATAGGAAATCGTATGAATACAAGATGTATGATAAAGGAAAAGGAGAGGTGATCGCATTGAGGAATATTGCTCGGATCTATAACGCCAAGCAAGATACAGACAGTGCTATATACTACTATCAATCTGCTTATGAGAAGGCATTGTTATTAAATGATCAATCGAGAATAGATAATGTACTAAGGGAATTGAGTAGCATCTATATAGATATGGGAAAATATGATTTGGCTAAAGATTTGTTCAGTAAGGTTTCAAGTATGAAGAATCAAGCAAATATATATTTTGGATTAGGTTGTATATATGAAAGTTATAAGCAAATAGATTCAGCTCTATATTATTTTGAGAAAGCAAATGAGTATGGGAATATCTATATGAAAAAAAATACGTATAGAATCTTATCCAAAATAAAAAACCAAGAAGGAGACCGTAAATTAGCCTTGAATTATGCGTATAAATGTATAGAACTGTCTGATTCAATTAAGAATCAAACAAAAACGGAAGCTGTAGCAAAAGTTAACTCATTATATAAGTATCAGCATACAGAAAAGGAGAATGTTCAATTGAAAATAGATAATGAAAAAAGAAAAATTCGCAATTATCAATTTGCATTATTTGTTGTTTTAATTATTTTCTTTAGTCTATGTTATATATATGTGTTAGAAAAGAAGAAAAAAGCAGCGATTGAAAAGGAGAAAAAAATACGTCTATTGAAAGAGAATCAATATGCGGAAAGTTTGGATTGTATTGAATATAATAATAAGAAAATTTCATATCTAGAGGAACTTTTGCAGCAATCGGAGTGTCAAAGAGATAATTTTAAAAAGCAACTTGTGCAATCTCAAAAGGAATTATTAGAACTATCAAACCGAAAGATTCTTACTTCTCAAAATGAAAAAAGTTTGCTTGAAATAGCTTTTCGAAAATCCGAAGTCTATCGGTTATTTCATGAAACAAGTAATAATACTGATACGGAAATTCAGAATAAGGATTGGAAGGAGTTGAGAAAAGAGATTGATACAACCTATTCAAATTTCACCGCTCAATTATATGCTTTATACCCGCAAATCTCAGAGTTAGAACTCCATATTTGTTATTTGATAAAAATATCCATGCCCGTGAAGGACATTGCAAGGTTAGTTGGACGCTCGACTCCTGCAATAACAGCATCCCGGATTCGTCTCTATAAAAAGATTCATGGAACAGAAGGTACCGCAGAAATGATGGATAAATTTATCGCTGATTTATAATAACTTAATCGCTGTAAACAAAAAGTAAATAAGAAGTAAATCCTATTTTGCTTATAGATTTCTCATAGAGACTATTTTTGTTTATAAAAATAGATAATGAAAAAGAGAAGTTTTATATTGGGATTAGTATTTCTGATGTTTGTTTCTTCAGTTGTGTATCCGAATAGAGTGAAGGATACTGAACAATCTTGGGAAGAAGAGGAAGATCGTTCTATAATATCTTCTCCTACATTATCAATAGATGAAAATAATATTTACATCCATTCTAATAAATTATTGGATGGACTTAATGTGAAAATTATAAATATAAAAGGAAATGTACTTTATAATGACATCATAACTGTTTCTTCTGAGATAGAATATCCTATTTCTATAGATTTTTTGCTGAATGGTGATTATAAGATATTTATCTCAAAAGGAAATAATTATTTGGTTGGATATTTTGATGTGTTAAAATAGATATTATCAACTTAAATCTTTAAATCATGAAAAGATCTGTATCTTTATTAGGCATACTATGCCTATTCGTATCGTTTAGTGTCCAAGCCCAGTACACGAACATACAGACGTGGGGACAAAAATTGTATTATAACGGGAGTGATTATCCGGGTACATTTTTGAAATTAAAAGTTGCGGTCGCTAATCCTCGTATCTCAGGAACAGGAGGAAAGGTCGTTTTCTATGATTCAGAAAGCTCCCAGTATAATTATATAGAAGTAAAGGGGGTTTATCAATCTTCGGATGCTCGGTTGAAAACCAATATCACTCCCTTAAATAGTGGATTAGGAACCATATTGGGGTTAAAACCGGTATCTTACAATTGGAAAAGTGAGACATCGCAATTGAGATCAGCAGAAGCCGTACCTTCTAAAGCTTTTGGTTTCTTGGCACAGGAGGTAGCTGAGGTTATGCCAGAGATTGTGACGTTAAGTTCCACAGGTGATAGCTTGGTGGATTACACGGCTGTTATACCCGTTTTAGTACAGGCTGTAAAAGAATTGGACGCTACTATCCAACAACTGGAATTGCAATTGGATGAAAAAGCTAATTTGTCTGATTTGCAGAATAACAAGAATTTGACGAGTAAGTCTTTGCTCTCGAATGCGGTAATGAATCAAAATACGCCGAATCCGTTTAATTCTACCACGAATATATCCTTTACGATCCCTACATCCGCACGTTCCGCTTTTATCTCTATTTGCAATTTGCAAGGAACTCAAGTTAAGAAATTCGATATCGCTACCCGGGGAGAAGGTAGTATAATGGTAAGCTTTTCTGATCTAGGTGTCGCAGGTATGTATATGTATTCTTTGGTAGTAGACGGACAGTTGATCTCAACGAAACGTATGCTATTGGTACAATAATATTTATTTCTATTGAAGCTATAGTTTTTTTGATAAGATTGAGTGATACTGTCTGTTGAGGGTATCCTCAATCTTTTTTATACAAAAGATATGCGATTATACTCCATTATAATTCCTGTTTATAACAGGCCGGATGAGCTTGATGACCTGTTATCAAGCCTTTGCAAGCAAACCTATGTCCATTTTGAGGTTATCGTGGT
>NZ_QTLP01000045.1:0-15664 GCF_003635405.1 Parabacteroides sp. AF39-10AC
TACTGATTACGTTTATAAACAAAAAAAGTGTCTAGATAAATCAGGAAAAGACAGTTTTCCATAAAGATAACTGCAGTTTCTATTGGAAGAAACAAAAGTTTCCTGCTGAAGAAACTTTTGTTTTGCTATAGGGAAACAAAAGTTTTCCTTACGGGGAATTTAAAAAAACTGTAATAGTCTGATTATTATCACTCAAACATCTTATCGATACCTCCCGTATCCGGTGGGGTCGTGGGGCTATCTTCCTCCCCTCCTTCGCTACATGGGTTCGCGTATTTCTCGGGGATCTCGAAAGTCTCGTCTTCCGAGTAGCCTAACGTTTTATCTTTATAAACCTTTTGCATATAAAGGGCGTAAATCGGTAACGCCATACTCGCTCCCTGCCCTTCCGCCAAGCGGTCGAAATGGATGGAACGGTCCTCGCCGCCTACCCAGCAGCCGGAAACCAAGCTAGGCGTAAATCCCATGAACCAACCGTCGGAGTTATTCTGGGTCGTTCCGGTCTTACCACCCATCTCCGCCTTGATACCGTAGCGGAAACGTACACGTCCTCCGGTACCACCGTCGATTACGCTTTTCAACATATGTAGCATCTTATAGGAAGCATCTTCCGTCAGCACCTCACTCATCTGTGGGGTAAAGTTCGCGATTGTATTTCCATATGAATCTTCTATACGGGTCACGAATAAAGGTTCTACCCGGATGCCCTTGTTGGCAAATACCGTATAGGCCCCGACCATCTCACCCACCGATACATCCGGAGTACCCAGACAGACCGAGATAACCGGATCGATATGATTCTTCAAACCGAAAGAATGAAGCAAACGAACAAACGTATAAGGTGAGAGCTGGCTCATCAGATAAGCGGTTACCCAGTTATCCGAGTTCTGTAATCCCCACTTGATCGTAACCATCTCGCCGATTCGCTTCGCGCTGGCGTTACGGGGAACCCACAAACGGCCGTTCTCGTCCATCAACTGCTGCTGCACATGTAGCATCTGGTCGCAAGGACTGATCCCCTCGATCATCGCCAACGAATAAAGGAACGGTTTCATGGTAGAACCGATCTGACGGCGACCGCCATTCACCATATCATATTGGAAGTCATTATAGTCAATACCACCTACATATGCCTTGACCTGCCCGGTGCGAGGGTCCATCGACATAAACGCCGTACGCAAGAAACTCTTATGATAACGAATCGAATCCAAAGGAGACATGATCGTATCGATCGGACCATCCCAACTAAACACACGCATATCGACAGGCTTCTCAAACTCCTCGCGCATATCGGCCTCAGCCATTCCACTCTTTTTCATCGCCCGGTAGCGATCTGTCTGGTGCATCGCACGCATCAACATCGTGTCTACTTGACCGACACTTACGTCTCTTGAGAACGGAGCATAGCTACGTCCCTTCTTTTCCCGGAAGAAAGCCGGTTGAAGATCTTTACTCATATGTTCACGGACAGCGTCTTCCGCATATTTCTGCATACGGGAATCGATACTCGTATAGATTTTCAAGCCATCCGTATAAAGATTATAGTATTCTCCGTCGGCTTTTTTATTTTTGTTACACCATCCATATAATGGATTCGTCGCCCAAGATAATGAGTCCTCACTGAATTTCTGAGATTGCCAAGAGGCGTAATCCTTACGCTCCGGTTTCTTCGCAGTCATTGTCAGACGAAGGTATTCACGGAAGTAAGGAGCCAAACCGTCTTTATGGTCCATACGGGTAAAATGTACGACCAAGGGTAAAGCCTTCAACGAATCACATTCCGCCTTGGTTATGTACCCGGCCTTTTCCATCTGCTCCAAAACCGTATTACGACGGCCGATGGTACGCTTGTTATGGCGAACCGGATTGAAATAAGAAGGGTTCTTGCACATGCCTACCAACGTGGCGGCTTCCTCGATCTTCAAGGTTTTAGGGGTCTTTCCAAAATACACACGAGACGCGGATTGGATTCCCACGGCATTGTACAAGAAGTCAAACTTATTCAGATACATATTTATAATCTCTTCCTTTGTGTAATAACGTTCCAATTGAACCGCGATCACCCATTCGATCGGTTTCTGGAAAAGACGTTCCATCATATTATCGGCACTCGGCGAGAATAATTGCTTCGCTAATTGCTGGGTAATGGTACTACCGCCACCACCGCTTTTTTGCATCAAGATACCCCGCTTCACGATGGCACGAAACAAACCCTGCGCGTCGATACCGCTATGTTCGGCGAACCGGATATCCTCGGTAGCGATCAAGGCTTTCACCAAATCCGGAGAAAGATCCTCATAATTCACGTAAATACGATTGTCTTTGCTATGCGCATAGGCTCCCAACGCCTTTCCGTCCGAGGAGATAACTTGGGAAGCATATTTATCAATCGGGTTCTCCAATTGTTCCACCGGAGGCATATAACCAATTGAACCATTCGCTATCGCCATAAACACCATTACCACCGCCCCTAATATAGCGAGGTATACTATCCAACAAGAAATAAGGATACCTTTTGTAATCTTTGATGCCATCTTTTTATATTTCACGGTATGGATAAAAGACTCATCTTATCCACAACGACCTATTTAAGATCACAAAAATAGAGGAAAATACGATCTTATGCAAGTTGAGGCACATATTTCGCCAACAAATAACCACCAGCTAGTAACCAAACATATAAAATAGCGGCCAAAACAAAGGGCTTAGCGCCAGCTTTCTTAAATTTCTCGATACTAGTCTCCGTACCAAGAGCAGTCATGGCCATTGTCAGCATGAATGTATCTACCTGATTGATCCCATCTACAACCGCATGAGGAAGCAAGTCGAACGAATTGAAACCAATCACGGCCAAGAAACCAAACGCAAACCAAGGAATAGTGATCTTACCACGAGAAGGGGCAACGCCTCCGCCATTCCTCCCCCCGTTAACCACGGACTTCACGGCGGTTCGAGCCAACATGAAACTCATGACCACTAGCACAGGAGCTAACATCATCACACGAATCATTTTCACGATAATAGCCGCATCCGAAATTTCCTTTCCCATAGCGTTACCGGCTCCTACCACATGAGCTACCTCATGCAAGGTCGCACCCGTATAAAGTCCCATTTGCTCCGGGTCTAAATCAAGAATACCCGCACGGTACATCACCGGATAAATAAACATAGAAAGCGTACCGAAAATCACGACTGTCGATACGGCAACCGCCGTCTTATGAGCCTCGCACTTCACGACCGGTTCAGCGCCCAATACCGCGGCAGCCCCGCAAATAGCGCTACCCGTGGCGGTCAGTAAAGCAAGGTCTTTATCCATTTTCATCAATCGCCCCACCCAAACACCGATCAAGATGGTAAGCACCACGATCACCATATCGATCAGGATTGCCGGAAGGCCGATCGCAATCACGCTCTGGAAGGTCAGCTTAAACCCATATAGTACGATACCCGCACGAAGCACTTGCTTAGTACAAAACAGGATACCCGGAACCCACGTCTCCGGCAAATGGTTTCTCAGGCTGTTGGCGTACAACATACCTAAAATAATGCCGACAATCAGCGGACTGAATGACAATTGTTTAATAAACTGGAACTCCGCGATATAGAATGCGGAACAAGAGAAAAGAGCTATCAGCAAGACACCATGTAATACGTTACCTCGTTTTTCACTAAACATAATTATTGATTTATTTAGTACAACATATCATTATTTGATTTCGTTCGCGAAAGTACATATTTTCATCCGATCCCTTACTTCACAAGTTTTTATAGCGAATAACCTAAAGTTATTGCCAATGTTGACTGGCAAAACGCATGAAACTTTCTTCCATACCGCTGTTCTGCCCCTGCGGCTCCACAAAGGAGAAAGTCCGTTCGGCCTTAAAGCCCTCAATTTCTATCACTTTCAAACGTCCTGCCATCAGCTCACGTGTCACCGCCCGAATAGAAAGAATTCCCAAAGCATCGGAATTTTCCAAGAATAATTTGATACTCTCCGTACTACCTAGCTGCAATAATACGTTCAATTGCGACAGTTTGATCTGGTGTTTTGCCAAGGTCCCCTCCAAGACCTCAAGCGTACCGGAGCCGTTTTCACGAAGTACTACGGGCAAAGCACAAAGTTGTTCCAACGTCAGTTCGTCATAAGCAGCCAACTTAGACCCTACATGAGTGACAACCACTAACTCATCCTTCATAAAAGGTATATAATGCATCGTATTTTGACGGGTAGTCCCTTCCACCAATCCTAACGTTATTTTTCCATCTCGCAAAGCCAACTCTATATCCCGGCTATTCCCATTCAATACAGATACATGTATATCCGGAAACATCTTAATGAATAAAGCAAGCACGGGCGGAAGAACATATTGGGATATTGTCGTACTGGCACCTAAATGTAAATCCCCCAGAAAATTATTTGTCAACAGATTCATCTCGAAATCCAATTGACGATACGAAGCCAATAAGGAATGGGTATGCGAAAACAACAACTCGCCCGCACGAGTTAAACGGATCTGGCTACCTGTTCGTTCAAAGAGAGGCGTCTTATACTGAACCTCCAACTCATGGATATGCTTGCTAATAGCGGGTTGGCTAATGAACAATTCCCGGGACGCTTTCGTGAAGCTTAAGTTACAAGCTACGCTATGAAATACTTTTAATCGAAAATCCATGATATTCTATCTTTTGCCGTTTTAATTTAACAAAGATAAAAATAATACTATATATTTGTGGATTGAAACATAAATATATGAATGAATATGAAATATCTATATGTTTTATTGTTGACGTTGACCGTCAATGCATGCAGTGGTCAACGCAATCAAAAAACGGAAGAATCCAATGTAGCGCCACCCACCTTTGAAATGGTCTCAGTCCCCACCCTAATCACAGACCCGGTGGAAAGGGCCGAATATTTAGTGAAACATTATTGGGATAAATTCGACTTCAAGGATACGACCTATATCCATGAACCTCAAGTGACCGAGCAGGCATTATCCAACTATATAGATTTGATGAACTATGTCTCGCCTGCGGCTATGTCTTCTTCCGTAAAAGCGATGATGAAACAAACAGAACAAGACAGTGCCATGTTTCAGTACTTTTCCGAGATGATGGAGAAATATCTATACGATCCGAACTCCCCCCTAAGGAATGAGGAAATGTATATAGCGGTATTGGAATATCTTACCGAATCCTCGTCATTAAGCGATGTGGAAAAGATACGTCCCGCCCATTTGCTAGAGCTCGCATTAAAAAACAGAATCGGGACGCCTGCGACCGATTTCACGTACACATTAGCGAACGGAAAAACCGGGAAATTATACAATATAAAAGCGGATTATCTATTATTATTTTTCTATAATCCGGACTGCCATGCTTGTCAAGAAATAACCAGACAAATGGAATCGTCCTTCTTGATCAATGAATTTTCAAAAAGCAACAAACTAAAGATCTTAGCCGTTTATCCGGACGAGGATCTGGACGCATGGAAAGAGCATGTTTCCGTCATGCCTAAAGATTGGATCAACTCATACGACAAAAGTGTTTCGCTTAAAAACGACGAGATCTACGACTTAAAAGCGATACCCACATTATATCTATTAAACAAAGAGAAAAAAGTATTGTTGAAAGACGCTACTTTTCAACAGATCGAAAATTATTTATCACAAACAACTAACTAATTTAAAACATGAAAAAAATCTTATTGTCCTTGGCTTTCTTAGCAGGAGTGAGCCTAACGGTTTCCGCCCAATTCAAGATTGGCGGCAAGACCATTAATACGAAAAAAGTGATTAATGCCGCAACTGATGTAGCGCATGCCGCTACTCTATCCGACGAGGATGTAGCCAAAATGGCAAAAGAGTACATCCAATGGATGGACACTCATAACGAGGTAGCAGGTCCGGATACGGAAATGGGACAACGCTTGGAACGCTTGACCGCCAATGTAAAGAAAGTTTCCGGCCTAGACTTAAACTTTAAAGTATATAATGTAGTAGATGTAAACGCTTTCGCCTGTGGAGACGGAAGTGTACGCGTATGTGGCGGATTGATGAAAATCATGGACGATGACGAGGTATTCGCCGTTATCGGTCATGAGATCGGGCACGTCGTTCATTCCGACTCTAAAGACGCCATGAAAAACGCTTACTTGACCTCCGCCGCTAAAAACGCCGCCGGAGCTGTAAGTGGAACCGTATCCAAACTGACCGACTCTCAACTGGGAGACATGGCACAGGCCTTGGCCGGCGCTCAATATTCCCAGAAACAAGAGTATGAGGCGGACGAATTCGGTTTCCAGTTTTGTATAGATAACGGGCGAGATCCGTACGGAATGTCTAACTCATTAAATAAATTGTTACAACTGAGTGAGTCGGAAGCTAAATCGTCCAAGTTTATGCAGATGTTCTCAAGCCATCCCGAGACTCAAAAACGTGCCGATCGGGTAAAAGAGAAGGCCGATGAGTACGTGAAAAGCAAGCAATAACTGTTAACGGTCCTTTAGCAGGACGGACTATTATTAAAATAAAGCTAACGTATCAAGGATTTACGCCACGAAATCATGCTGTACAACATAAAATACTATATATTTGCACCGTGTTTTTCATGGTATTAGATTTAAGGTTAGCAATGAAGATTGGTCGTCCGTGACGGATAACCATTTTTTTTGCTTTGATAATCAAAAAAACTTCTACCTTTGCAAAAGATCTATCTATTAAGAATCATGAAACACACACATAAATATTTAATTTTTGCCATATTCATATTTCTTGTCTCTTTGTTAACCCTAGGTTGCCAAGAAAAAGAAGAAAAGAAAGTTGTGCTTATCCATTCTTTTGAGCAAAAGAAAGATACCTACCCGATTTTTAATGAAGTGCTGGAACGAACATTCAATAAGCAAAAAATAAACCCGAAGATTCATACATTCTATCTAGATTGCGAGCAATATCTGGATAGTGCCGAAATAGCCCGAATGTATAATTATATTGACTCGATCAAAGAGATTAAACCCGATATCATATTAGTAAACGATGATCAAGCTTGCTACTCTTTATTAGCTTGCGGACACCCGTATCTAAAAGAAATACCGATTGTTTTCGCCGGCGTAAATTATCCGAATTGGTCGCTTTTAAAGAAGTACCCCAATCTTACCGGACTACACGACAAACAAGACTTCATCAAGAATATAGAATTTATACATAAATTATTCGGAGTATTGCAAATCCAGATTCCTTGCGACCGGACAATCCTTGGAAGAAAATCCTTTAATGACTTTTGGCAACAAATACAAGGACACCCGGAAATAGAAATAATCCGCCTTAAAATCCGGGGGCTAGAGTTAGATAAAATCGGAACAAATGACAGTCTATTTGTAAAGAGGCTCATAGACCTTACCCAAAATGGCACTCAGATACGGTCGCTACCGGGAAAAAACTGTATAGCAAAAATAAATACCCTTCCATACCGAGTTTTACCGGGATCTTCTTTGCTCTTTAATTTGTCCGGCACTCTGGATCAAAGCACTTATCTAGATATAAAATACGATCATACCTCCGAAGCTTTTTATCAATTAGTCAATTATCCCAGCTTCTCCGCTCATTACGAACCGATTCAATATCATCCGGCTAAAAGACGGAATCGATACATCGGAGGTTATTTCACATCCGTAGAAATACAAGCACGAGAACAGGCGGAAATGGCTTCGTTAGTGTTGAAAGGGACCCCTGTCGCAGAAATTCCGATCAAAGAAAGCAGTAAGGAATATATTCTCGTATGGCATACCATAAAAGCATGGGGAATACCTATCGAGAAGATCCCTTCTTATGCCCGTTTAGTCAATATCCCTTTTTATGAGCTATACAAGAAACAGCTGATCGCTTTCATTTGCGTAGCGTTCATCTTTATCAATATCGTTGCCACGGGATTATGGAAGCTATATTCCAGAGAACAGAAATATAAGAAATTAGCGCAAGCCAATTTGGTAAAACAGAACAAGGAACTGGAAGTAGCCTTAGAGAAGGCTAAAGAGTCCGACCAAATGAAATCGGCATTTTTAGCGAATATGAGCCATGAGATACGGACTCCATTGAACGCTATTGTCGGATTCTCGAATCTTATGAACACAGACATCGAGCTTAGTAAGGAAGAACGGGAAAACTTTACCGAGTTAATCAATACGAACAGCGATCTGTTATTGAACCTTATCAATGATATCTTAGATCTTTCCCGTATCGAATCGGGCCGTATGTCATTCTCTTTCCAGCAATATTCTCTAAATGAATTAATAAGCACGATTTACCAGACTTTCCAAGTTTTAATGCCGGAGAACGTAGAACTTCGTATGCAAATACCGGAAAAAAGCATATCCATTCCCACGGATAAGTTTCGGTTGACACAAGTGATTACCAACTTTCTTAGCAACGCTATTAAATTCACGCAAAAGGGATATATATTGATTGGTTATGAATACCGAGAGGAAGAGCGGCATGTACATATTTTCGTAGAAGATACCGGCATTGGTATCCCGAAAGAAAAGCAAGACGCCGTTTTCAATCGTTTCACGAAACTGGATGAATTCGCCAAAGGTACCGGCTTGGGACTATCCATTTGCAAAGTGATAGCCGAACGTTTCGATGGGTATATCGCCGTAGAGTCCGAAATAGGAAAAGGAAGCCGTTTTTCCATTATCCTTCCCCTTAACCCCAAACACACTGAAAGTGATTAATCACATTTATTCGCGATAATCCCGAAAATAATATTACTTTTGCTTTTGTATACAATTTTAAATTTCAGATCTGTGAGTACAAGAATAAAATTAAGGGTTCAAGGATTAGCGAACAGCCAAATTCAATCCGGGGCCTATGCGTTAATTTTGGCAGAGGAAAATGGTCCACGGCGAATTCCAATCATCGTAGGAACCGCTGAAGCACAGTCTATAGCGATCGCTTTGGAGCATATCGTACCTCCTCGTCCATTAACACACGACTTATTCGCCACTTTTGCGCAAGCCTTCAACGTCATTCTTAAGGAAGTCTACATATACAAATTCGAAGATGGTGTGTTTTACTCAGAATTAGAGTTTAGCGACGGTGAGCGCTCGATAAAGCTGGACTCTCGTACTTCCGACGCGATTGCCATAGCGCTTCGCGTAAATTGCGACATCTTTACTTCCGAGGAGATTGTAAAGGAATGCGGTGTCGTACTGGAAGACACCCTGTCCATCCCCGCTGACGAACCGGAGGAGGATGACAATTTATTAGAATTAGAACCGGATGAGATTAAGGACGAAGCCCAGTTAAAGAAATGGTTAAGCCTATTGGATATCCAAGAAATAAACGAGCGATTGGAAGACGCTATAGCGGACGAAAATTACGAATACGCGAAAATGTATAAAGACGAGTTGCGCCGTCGAGAAGAAGAGGAGGACACAAACAAATGATTGGAGAACAAGGAGGATTCGGACTGGTCTCACTTTTAAGAGGTCTGCTTGGGATCATTACGATTTTAGGTATCGCCTATGCGATGAGTTATGACCGTAAACGGATCGATTGGAAATTAGTAGGTGGAGGTTTGTTCATGCAGATCGTATTCGCCTTGGCGGTTTTATATGTGCCGTTCGTCGGAATCCTATTGGAAGGATGTGGCAAGATATTTGTTAAGTTGATGGACTTCACGGATGCCGGTCTTACTTTCTTATTAGGCCCGTATGCCTCTAAAGCGGCAGGATTCAGTTTCTTGCTTCATTCGCTACCGATTGTTATTTTCTTCTCCGCCTTGGTTTCCATGTTTTACCATTGGGGGATTATCCAGAAAGTAGTCGGTGCCTTTGCGTGGGTATTGCGTAAATTCATGAATATATCCGGCTCGGAGGGATTAGTGGCCGCCGGTAATATTTTTATGGGAATGACAGAATCTCCTGTGTTGATCAAGAATTACCTGCCGACGATGAATCGTTCGGAGATATTTTTGGTCATGGTATCCGGAATGGGTACGATCGCCGGTTCCGTAATGGGTACTTACATAGGTATGTTGGGAGGAACAGACCCGGCGGCGAAGGTTTTATTCGCCACTCACTTGCTCTCGGCTTCCGTAATGGCAGTACCGGGTTCAATCGTTTTAGCGAAAATGCTTTGTCCGCAGACGGAAGAAGCCACGGACCATGTAGCTATCTCCGGTAAGGAAAAAGAGAACTCGAATATTCTAGATGCCATCTCATCGGGTACGGTTACCGGCGTAAAGTTGATGACGAATATTGCCGCGATGTTATTGGTATTCATATCCCTTGTAGCGTTAGCGAATTATATTACGGAAGGTGTGATAGGACGTTATACCGGACTGAACGACTGGATTGTAAAGATTACGGACGGTAAGGCGCAGGGCTTGACCTTCCAGTTTATACTGGGTGTAATCACCTCTCCTTTCATGTGGTTGATCGGGGTTCCCAGCCAAGACATCATGTTAGTTGGTTCTTTATTGGGACAAAAGACCATATTGAACGAATTTGTCGCCTATTTCCAATTGCAGCAATGGAAAGATGCCGGATTATTCATGTATGAGAAATCGATCTTGATGTCTACTTATATCCTTTGCGGATTCGCTAATATATCGTCTATCGGTATCTTATTAGGCGGATTGGGCGTATTAGCCCCGGAAAAACGAGGATTAATTTCACGTATCGGCCTACCGGCCATGATCGGCGGAGCCCTGGTCTCTGTGCTATCGGCTACTATAATTGGTATGATCCTTGGGTAATTGAGAATTGAGAATTGAAAATTAGATGGTCATGCAGATTTTTTATACACCAGATATAACTATCAAGCCGGAATTACCGGAAGAAGAAGCAGGACATTGTATACGGGTACTTCGTCTAGGTGAAGGCGATGAGATAGTATTGACGGATGGGCAAGGCTCTTTTTATAAAGCGGCTATTAGCCGGGCGCATCCCAAACATTGTGAGGTGACCCTCTTAGAGAGTTGGAAACAACCCGATCTCTGGAACTTCAATCTCCATATAGCCATAGCTCCTACCAAAAACATGGACCGGATGGAGTGGTTCGTGGAGAAAGCGACGGAAATAGGGATCAATGCGATCACCTGTTTGAATTGTCGTTTCTCAGAGCGTAAAGAGATCAAGCCGATTCGATTGGAGAAGATATTGGTCAGTGCCATGAAGCAATCCCAGAAAGCGACTTTGCCGGCGTTAGAAGGAATGACAGATTTCAAGAAGTTTGTCGCCACTCCCTTTGACGGGCGTAAGTTTATCGCCCATTGCGAGGAAGGCGAGAAGCCACTATTAAAACATACGTATCAGCCGGGAGAGAATGCCTTAATCCTCATCGGACCGGAAGGTGATTTTAGCCCGGAAGAAATCAAGCTGGCTCAAGAGAATGGCTTCGAGCCGATCTCTTTAGGAGAGAGCCGGCTGCGTACGGAAACGGCTGCGCTAGTAGCTTGCCATACGATTCATGTGTTAAATCAATAGAATAATCCTATTTCCATTAAAAATACGTTAATCCTCATAAGGGTTATTAAGCAAATTGCTACATTTGTAATGATATTAACAAATCTAATCTAATAACAATTTAAGTAACATGAAAAAGTTGTTCAAATCATTCTTGATTCTTTCGGCCATAGCTATGGCTATCCCCTGTTTCGCTCAAACTCCGAATACATTGACTAAGAAGGAAAAAAAAGCTGGCTGGGAATTATTATTCAACGGAAAAGACTTCTCTGGATGGCGCCAATGTAACGGTACCGCTATGCCCGCAAACTGGGTTATAGAAGACAATGCCATGAAAGTATTTACCGGCGAAGGTAAGAAACCGGGACAAGGCGCTAATGGCGATATCCTTTACCAGAACAAGAAATTCAAAAACTTCGAGCTCTCGGTAGACTGGAAAGCGAGCAAGATGGGAAACTCCGGTATCTTCTATTATGTACGCGAAGTACCCGGTAAACCTATTTATTATGCAGCTCCCGAAGTACAGGTACTAGATAACGTGGACGCAACCGACAACAAATTAGCGAACCACTTAGCAGGTTCTCTATATGACATGCTTCCCGCAGATCCGAAAACAGTTAATCCTGCCGGCGAGTGGAATACGATCGTAATCCGTGTAAAAGATGGAAAAGTAACGCATACCCAAAATGGTAAGAAAGTTGTTGAGTATACTTTATGGAGCAAAGAGTGGGATGATTTGGTAGCTAACAGTAAATTCAAGAACTTCCCGGGCTTTACCGAAGGTATTTCTAAAGAAGGTTATATCGGTCTGCAAGATCATGGCTATCCGATCTGGTTCCGTAATATCAAGATCCGTGAACTAAAATAGTTCTTCGAATCTATCGTATATAAATAAAAAGCCCGGGATTCAGATAAATCACCGGGCCTTTTTATATCTGTTTAATAAGTAAGCCTAATTACTCCCACTCAATTGTCGCATTCGGTTTCGGAGACATATCGTAGCATACACGGTTCACGTTCTTCACCTCTTTCAAAATACGATCCGTAATCTTCATCAAGATAGGCCAATCAACCGGCTCGATCGTAGCGGTCATGGCATCTACCGTATTGACGGCACGGATAATCACGGGCCATTCGAAAGAACGGGCGTTATCACGTACGCCAACCGACTTAAAGTCGGGTACTACCGTAAAGTATTGCCATACCTTTTTATCCAATCCGGCGTTCTTGAACTCCTCCCGTAAGATCGCATCCGACTCACGTACCGCTTCCAGTCTATCACGAGTGATAGCGCCCAAGCAACGTACGCCCAAACCCGGTCCGGGGAACGGCTGGCGATAAACCATGTCATAAGGCAAACCTAACTCTACGCCACAAGCACGAACCTCGTCCTTGAATAATTGACGCAAAGGCTCAACCAACTCAAATTGCAAATCTTCCGGCAGACCGCCTACGTTATGATGGGATTTCACCATCTTAGCCGTCTTCGTTCCACTCTCCACGATATCCGGATAGATCGTTCCTTGAGCCAAGAAATCGATTCCATCTAATTTGCGAGCTTCTTCCTCAAATACACGGATAAACTCACCACCGATAATCTTACGCTTTTGCTCCGGATCTTCCACGTCAGCTAGCTTGTTCAAGAAACGATCTGTAGCGTCTACATACACCAAATTGGCATTCAACTGGTTCTTGAAGACCTCAACGACATCCTCGGACTCGCCCTTACGCATCAAACCATGATTCACATGCACGCAAACCAATTTATCGCCGATCGCTTTCAAAAGCAAAGCGGCTACTACAGAGCTATCGACACCTCCAGACAAGGCCAGCAGAACTTTCTTATCCCCTACCTGACGCTTTACCAATTCAATCTGGTCATTGACAAAATTCGTCATATTCCAGTTTGCCTCAGCCTTGCAAGTATCGAACACGAAAGACTTGACAGCGCCCTTGATCGCCTCGACATCATCCGTAAACTCCGGTAATTTAACCTCGCACAACGCCTTATCATGACCTGCGGCCATTACAGGAGTGCCCATCTCGTAAATACCCGGATTCACGTCGATAGCTACACCGTCGATAACATTGTTTGGGCCACCATTGATAATGATACCTTTCACATTTGGCAAGGCTTTTAATTCCTCAACCGTGATGTCATGCGGATAAATCTCACTATAAACGCCTAACGCACGAATAGCACGAGCCAACACCGTATTCTCATGACTACCTAAATCCAAGATAACAATCATATCTTGCTTCATGTGACTTTTAAATTTTATTGATTTTACACTTTGTTATACCTAAGACAAATGTCACTCCCACTCGATGGTTGCAGGCGGCTTCGAGCTGATGTCGTACACGACTCTATTTACGCCTTTCACCTTATTGATAATCTCGTTGGAAACTTTGGCGAGGAACTCGTACGGAAGCTGCGCCCAATCGGCGGTCATAGCGTCCGTGGAAGTTACCGCACGTAAAGCTACCGTATTCTCATAGGTACGCTCATCGCCCATTACACCTACGGATTGAATCGGAAGTAAGATTACCCCAGCTTGCCAAATCTTATCGTAAAGTCCCCACTCACGCATCAATGACATATAGATATCGTCAGCGTCTTGCAGGATACGTACCTTTTCCGGCGTGATATCACCCAAGATACGGATACCCAATCCCGGTCCCGGGAACGGATGGCGCTTGATCAAATGCGGTTGCATACCCAACTCCATACCGACACGGCGAACCTCATCCTTGAAAAGAAGACGAAGCGGCTCGACGAGCTTCAAGTTCATCGTATCCGGAAGTCCACCCACATTATGATGGCTCTTGATAACCGTACCTGTGATAGAAAGCGACTCAATCACATCCGGATAAATCGTACCTTGCCCCAGCCACTTGATATCTTTCAGCTTATGCGCCTCCTCATCGAAGACATCGATAAATCCTTTGCCGATGATCTTACGTTTCTTCTCCGGTTCCGTAACGCCCGCTAAGGCTTTATAGAATTTATCTTTCGCGTTTACGCCGATCACGTTCAATCCTAAATGCTCATAATCCCTCATTACGTTCTCGAACTCATTCTTGCGCAGCAGACCATGATCCACGAAAATGCAAGTCAAGTTCTTACCGATCGCCTTATTCAGCAATACGGCTGTAACAGATGAATCCACACCGCCGGAAAGAGCCAAGATCACTTTATCATCTCCCAATTGCTCCTTCAACTCAGCTACGGTAGATTCGATAAAGGAAGCCGGTGTCCAATCCTTGGCGCATCCGCAAATATTCAAGAAGTTATCCAGCAACTTCGTACCGTCTGTCGAATGGAATACTTCCGGATGAAACTGAACGCCCCACGTTTGCTCACCTTCCACATGGTAAGCGGCAGCCCTCACGTCGTCCGTGCTGGCGATCACCTTGAATTTATCCGGCAATACGGTAATCGTATCTCCATGAGACATCCATATCTGCGAACCCACATGGATCCCTTTCAGTAATTCATCCTCACCATCAATGTGCGACAAATTAGCACGTCCATACTCACGTGAATTAGCCGGTTCAACATTACCTCCGGATGTATAAGCTAGAAACTGCGCTCCATAACAAATACCTAAGACGGGATACTTCCCCCGTATCTCGGTCAAATCAGCCTTAAAGGCATTCTCGTCGTATACGGAATAAGGACTTCCGGAAAGGATCACACCTTTCACGTCGGTAGCGTCATGCGGGAATTTGTTATAAGGAACGATCTCACAATACATATTCAACTCTCTGACCCTACGGCCGATAAGCTGGGTTGTTTGCGAGCCGAAATCAAGAATAATAAGTTTCTCGTGCATGCAATTATGATTATTTAATTGAGTGGCGCAAAGGTAGTAATAAATTCGGGAAGCATAAACACACTGGGCAAATATTCTTCCTTATCACGATACTTTTAAAAGATCTTCCCTTGTCCTATTACGCCTTTCCTCCTGAGACATTCATTATCCACCATCTGTTGCATGATCGTCCACCAACTGTTGCATGATCATGCAACGGATGGTGGACGATCATGCAACAGCCATTAGAAGATGAATACCTCAAGAGGAAAACCACAAATCCCCCTAAGGATCCGGCCAAGGGAAGCCATGAAAACAGCGAACCGCCCGACAACGGCTCACCCGATAAACCTGGGGGATTAAGCATACAGCTTTGTAAGTCTGA
>NZ_QTLP01000046.1:0-15640 GCF_003635405.1 Parabacteroides sp. AF39-10AC
TTACACATTTTATTGTTATTGAATGTGTCTACCTATATCAGCATAAGACAAAAAACTATAAATATCAATTAATCAGTTTATTAAATGATATATGAAGCATGGCTAAACAGATAGCCGGCAAGCTAAGCAATGTCTATATCTTCGGTCGCTTCTTGAAAAAGATAGGACCAATGATGCGATTGGCGAGTAGGGGACGGTGGTGTTTTGTGATTGAAAAGTAGTAAATGGTGGTAGATACGAGCCGATAGTGGTAGATGCTATTTATCTACCACCACTCGATAAATAACTTATGACCAATTGATTATAGCTATAGTTGTAGGTGTGGTAGATGATTTGATAAAAAAAATCCCGGATAGTGTTTAATCTACCCGGGATAATATATAATGTATAAGACCTTATCTTAGTCTCTGTACTCCCTGCGAGGTCCGCGATCACCACGATCCTGACGAGGACCACGGTCTCCACGATCACCACGGTCTGGACGAGGTCCGCGATCTCCTCTTTCTGGTCTTGGCGGACGTTCCTCGTAACCTTCCGGTTTCGGAAGCAATACCTTGCGGGAAAGTTTGAACTTGCCTGTCTTCGGATCGATATCAACCAACTTGACAGAAACCGTATCGCCTTCCTTCAAGCCGGCTTGCTCAACGGTCTCCAGACGTTTCCAGTCGATCTCGGAAATGTGAAGCAAACCATCCTTGCCCGGCATGAACTCAACGAACGCACCATAAGGCATGATAGAGGAAATCTTTCCTTCATAAACCTCTCCGATCTCAGGAACAGCCACGATACCTTTGATCGCCTTGACAGCCGCGTCGATCGTAGCCTTATTCGTGCCGGAGATCTCGATCTTTCCTACGCCGTCTACCTCATCGATAGAAACCGTAGCGCCCGTCTTCTCTTGGATGCCTTGGATGATCTTACCGCCCGGGCCGATTACCGCACCGATGAATTCTTTACCGATAATCATCGTCTCGATACGAGGTGCATGAGGTTTCAAATCCTCGCGAGCTTCCGGTTGAGCCTCCAAGATCTTGCCCAAGATATGCATACGGCCCTCTTTCGCTTGAGCCAAAGCATTCTCAAGGATCTCGTAAGACAAACCGTCTACCTTGATATCCATCTGGGTAGCCGTGATACCGTCTTTCGTACCCGTTACCTTGAAGTCCATATCACCCAAGTGATCCTCGTCGCCTAAGATATCAGACAAGATGGCGTAGTTCGTACCCTTGTTCTCGGAGATCAATCCCATAGCGATACCGGATACCGGTTTCTTCATCGGGACACCCGCGTCTCTCAACGCCAAGGTACCGGCACAAACCGTAGCCATAGAAGAAGAACCGTTAGACTCCAAGATATCGGAGATCACACGCACTACATACGGATAGTTGTCCGGGATCATACGTTTCAGCGCACGGTGAGCCAAGTTTCCGTGTCCGATCTCACGACGGCCTACGCCACGTGTAGCCTTAGCCTCGCCAGTGGAGAACGGGGGGAAGTTATAATGTAAAAGGAAACGCTCGTAGCTATGATTCAATACGTCGTCTATCATTTTCTCGTCAGACTTCGTACCTAAAGTTACCGTAGATAAAGACTGAGTCTCTCCACGTGTAAAGATAGCGGAACCGTGAGGACCCGGCAGGCAATCTGTCTCGATCCAGATCGGACGGATCTCGGTAGTCTTACGACCATCCAAACGCTTGCCCTCATCAAGGATGGCACGGCGCATAGCCTCTTTCTCTACATCGTGATAGTAGCGACCGATCATTTCCAGTTTCTCGTCCGTCAACTCCTCCTCGGAGAATTGAGCCTTGTATTCCTCTACGATTTTCTCGAATGCCTCGCTGCGTTCGTGCTTGCCGCTACCGGATGTGGCTACGGCGTAAGCCTTGGCGTAACATTTGTCGTGTACGTCCTTGCGCAACTCGTCATCGTTTACCTCGTGGCAATATTCGCGTTTTACCAATTTGCCGCAAGCCTCGGATAATTCCAATTGAGCCTTGCATTGTACCTTGATAGCCTCGTGAGCGACCTTGATAGCCTCAAGCATCTCAGATTCCTGAACCTCGTTCATCTCACCCTCAACCATCATGATGTTGTCTATGGTAGCGGCAACCATGATGTCGATATCAGCTTTCTCCAATTCCGCGGAAGTTGGGTTGACGATGTATTTTCCATCCGTACGAGCTACACGAACCTCAGAGATCGGTCCGTTAAAAGGAATATCAGAGACAGCCAAAGCGGCGGAAGCGGCCAAACCTGCTAATGCGTCCGGCAAATCTTCGCCATCCGCGGAGAACAATATAATATTTACATATACCTCAGCGTGGTAGTTGTCCGGGAAAAGAGGACGCAACGCACGGTCTACTAAACGAGATGTGAGGATTTCATAATCAGAAGCTTTTCCTTCTCTTTTTGTAAAACCTCCGGGGAAACGTCCAAAAGCGGAGTATTTCTCTTTGTATTCTACTTGCAACGGCATGAAGTCAACACCCGGGTTCGCATCTTTAGCGGCACAAACAGTGGCGAGCAACACGGTGTTGTTCATACGAACGGTAACCGCTCCGTCCGCCTGTTTGGCCAATTTCCCGGTTTCGATGGTAATGGTTCTTCCATCACCTAACTCGATCGTCTTGTTAATTGGATTAAGCATAATCTTTTTTCTTATTTTTCTATCTGTCAAAAATTGGTGCAAATGTAATGAAAGTTTACCTGTAATTGCATGAAAATGAAAAGAAATAACAGTCTTGAAATACTTTTTTTGAAAAAAGCCTTGAAGAAATACGGAATAATAGTGCCACAATTGTAAAATAATGTATATTTGCACCAGATTAGTAATATAGACAAACTGGAATAATGAAACAAATATCTACGAATTTACTAGCTGTGCTGTGTGTTATGTTGCTTTTGTTCACGGCTTGTAAGAAGAATTCTGATTTTACGGTGGAAGGTGTAGTGTCCGGCGCTGATGGCCAGATGATGTATCTGGAGAATGTAGGTGTGTCGACGGTAGAGTTGATGGACTCCGTAAAACTGACGGCGGCCGGTAAATTCAGCTTTACGAAGCCTCGTCCGGCATTCCCTGATTTTTATCGCTTGCGTCTGAATAACCAATTGATCAACTTCTCGGTAGATTCTACGGAGACGATCTCGTTCGTGGCCGATGCCGGGACTTTCGCTACTTCTTATAGCGTGGAGGGCTCAGAGAATTGCAAGGCGATCAAGAATATTACCTTGGCTCAATTAGACGCGAACCAAGCGATCCATCGTTTACGGAAAGAATCTGAGTCCGGTCTGTTGGCGGATTCCGTATATTCCCGCCAGGTGCTCGAGGCCGCCGAGGCTTATAAGGACGTGGCTCGTAAGTATATTTATTCCGCCCCGATGTCCGCTGCCGCTTACTTTGCCTTGTTCCAGCAAATCGACGGCTTGCTGTTCTTCGATTTGTATGACAAGAACGACTCGAAGGCTTATGGTGCCGTAGCCACCAGTTTCGATCATTATTATCCGGAAAGCCCTCGTGCTAAGCATCTGTATAACTTGGCTCTTCAATCGATAAAGGTGATTCGTAGCCAGCGCCCGATGGATTTGGATAAGGTGGAGAAGAAAGAGGTTAGTTTCTTGGATATCGAGTTGCCGGATATACATGGGGAAAACACGAAATTGTCTTCTGTCGCTACAGGCAAGGTGGTGTTGATCAACTTCACGGCCTATATGTCCGAATGGTCTCCTGCCTTGAATATGGAATTTGGCGATTTATATACGAGGTACCACGATAAGGGCTTGGAGATTTACCAGATCTCTTTGGATAATGATGTCCACTTCTGGAAGAACGCCGCTTCTAATTTACCTTGGACTTGCGTGCGTGATCCACAGTCTGTTTACTCTCAGACCGCAGCGTTGTATAACGTGAAACAGCTTCCGGCGATCTTTATCTTGGATCGCAAGGGAAACTTGGTTAAACGGGTGGACGACGTGAAGAAACTTGAGGCTGACATCAAGTCCGTATTGTAAATTGTTCATGATTTAATCATCAGATTTATATGTTATAAAGCACTTTCGTAAACTTGTTCATCTTAGAAAGATAACCTAACTTTGCGGAGTCTTGAAATGATAAAAAAGGGGAGTTCCGGCCATATGACTTGGTCGGGATTCTTTTTTATTATGCGATAATCAATCAATATTAATATAAAGAATAAGGAGGATTTAATATGGCTGTTAGTTATATGACAAAGGACGGCTACGATAAGATTTTAGCTGAAATCAACTATTTGGAGACCGTGAAGCGCCCTGAAATATCAGCCCAGATCGCTGAGGCGAGGGATAAGGGTGACTTATCCGAGAACGCAGAGTACGATGCCGCCAAAGAGGCTCAAGGTATCATGGAGGCTAAGCTTGCGCAGTTAAAAGGTTTGATCTCAAACGCCCGTCTGATCGATGAGAGTCGTGTGAAAACAGATGAGGTTCAGATTTTGAACAAGGTGAAAATTAAGAATACGAAGAATAACGCTGTCATGACCTACACGTTGGTATCGGATTCGGAGGCTAACCTAAAAGAAGGAAAGATCTCCGTAAGCACGCCGATCGCCCAAGGTTTGATGGGAAAGAAGGTAGGGGATGTCGTTGAGATCCGTGTACCTTCCGGCTTGATGACGTTTGAGATTATGGATATTTCAATTTAAAAACAGAAAGACGTATGGCAACTATTTTCAGTAGAATCGTGGCGGGTGAGATCCCTAGCCACAAGGTTGCGGAAGACGATGAGTTTTTTGCTTTCCTCGATATCAATCCGGTAGCCTTGGGGCATACCTTGGTAATTCCCAAGAAGGAGGTCGATTATATCTTTGATATCGATGATCCGATGCTGGGACGGATGGTAGCTTTCGCTAAACGGGTAGCTCGTGCCCAAGAGACCGCTATCGAGTGTAAGCGTGTAGGGTTGGCTGTCATGGGCTTGGAAGTGCCCCATGCGCATATCCATTTGATTCCTATCACGAAGGAGTCCGATATGTATTTCGGCGGGAAGAAATTGGCTGTAAGTCAAGAAGAATTGGCCGAGATCGCCGCTAAGATTAGAAAAGAATTCAAATAATTGAATATAATTTTTTAATTATAAAAAATTGGTTATATTTGTACCCGCTGTTTTATGCGTGACAATATCATGCAAAGGGGACAGCAAATCATTAATATGATTCATTAGTGGTTTTTACTCATAAATTTGTTAACCTTAGAAGAAAGGCCCCTCTGTGACAGAGCGGCCTTCTTTTTTTAAACACACAATAAACATTATAAACTACTAAATCTATATCTTCATTTTACGCCTTCGGATAAGGTTAAGGGAGCCAAACGGCATTCCTGTTCCAATCGTGTACACCGTTCCAATAATTATGCCAGTCATATAGCATACCGGATTGATGGATATATACACCACATAATATAAAGGAGATAAGCCATAAGGCTAATAATATCCATCTTGCTTGCGTCGGTAAGGGGCGTACCTTGAATAATTGGCTGCAAATAGCGTATATCAAGGAGAATATGGGGATACCGATGAATAAGATTGTCCCTATGCATCCCATGATTGCCATTGACAACGGTGCTCCGTTTATCAAGTCCGCTCCGAACGGAGAGAGGTTATAGATGAGTCCGGCCCCACCCATGAGCAACGCGAATGTTACGACTACCAGAATGAATACGACTAGTACTAGCGGTGGCAACAGGAAGATTCCGGCCAATATGATGAAAAACTTCAGGATGAACCCGATGACCAGAACGAAAACATCCGCCAGCTTTTGGAAGAAGTTCCTCGGCTTATCCGAGCTGATAAAGTCGTTCACGTTATTGCTGACTTTCTCGAATCCATCTGTCACGGTCTTTCCGATATTCTCCACCGTCACGCTTTGTCCGCGCATCTCGAGTTTCTCGGTCGCCGTACGTGCCATCGGTACGATGATCCACAACAAAAAGTAAAGCGGAACCGTGATTCCATAGAAGAACATCAGAAGGAAAAGCACGATACGTACGGCAGTCGGGTCCCAATCCATGTAGGCGGCGAAACCTCCGGCGACACCTCCCAGAATACGGTTATCCGGGTCACGCATCAAGCGTTTCTTGGTCGTCTGGGTATGAGTCTCCTGTTGTTGTGCCCGGTAATTATCCTCGTGGTCGGTGCTTTTCTCTTCCTCCTCGAAAATCTCTTCCGGCTTACCCATCCGTTTGATCACTTCCTCTACCTGCTCGATCGTGATGACCTCGTAGCCTAAGCGGACACGCTCGTTAAGAAGTTCCGAGATACGCATCTCGAAATCATCCATGATCTCATCCGAACCCTCTTCTTTGCGGAAGTGGATGCGCAGGTTAGACAGATATTTGTCTAATAATTGGTATGCGTCTTCGTCAATGTGGAAAACTGTGCCTCCCAGATTAACAGTAAGTGTCTTCTTCATCACTCTTTCGTTTTAATTGTTTCTGATGTGGTTTATTGTATCATTTAGTTCCTGCCATGAAGCCTCCAGCTCGCCGAGGAATAGTTCTCCTTTCTCGGTCAGTTGGTAATACTTGCGTGGCGGTCCTTGCGTAGATTCTATCCACTGATAACTTAATAGCTCGCTATTTTTTAGTCGGGTTAAAAGAGGATATAAAGTGCCTTCCACAACGATCAACTTCGCTTCTTGTAACTTCTGAATGATATCAGAGGTGTAAGCGGGTTCCTTTTTGAGAAGCAGGAGGATGCAATATTCCAGCGTCCCTTTCCTCATTTGTGATTTTACGTTCTCTGCATTCATCTCTTTTAATTTTATGCTACAAATGTATGTATTACATATGTACTATGCAATACATGCTACTATGAATTATTATTATTTAACCGAATACTTGCACAAAAAGAGCAATTATGTGTAAAAAAAGGACTGATGTCATGTCTTTTAGAAGAGAAAAGCGTACTTTCGCGGTATCAATTCAAAATAAGGAATTATGATTTATTATCATTTCGCCGAGTTAATACACCGTCAGGCAGAGAAATATGGGAACCGTACAGCGTTGAAACATAGAGATAACGCTACGGGGAAATGGTTGAAGATTTCTTGGAGGGAGTTTTCCGATAAAGTTATGCTTACGGCCAAGGCGATGGCTGAGTTCGGGATAAAGGTACAAGAGAATATCGGGGTTTATTCCCAGAATATGCCTCAGTGTTTATATACGGACTTCGGTGCGTATGGTAACCGGGTGGTTTCCATCCCGATGTATGCGACGAATTCTCCGGGACAAATCGAGTACATCATCAATGACGCTAAGATCCGCACGTTGTTCGTGGGTGAGCAATTGCAGTATAATAACGCTTTCAAGGTACAGAAGGACTCTAAGTATCTGGAGCGTCTGGTTGTCTTTGATCCGGCGGTCAAGATGAATCCGGAAGATAAGACGTCCATTTATTTTGATGATTTCTTGCGCTTGGGGGATAACGCGCATGCGGAGAGCACGGTGAAAATACGTATGACGGAAGCCGTTCCGGAGGATCTGGCTACCATTATATATACGTCCGGTACGACAGGTGAGTCGAAAGGCGTAATGCTTCCTCATTCTTGCTATCTGGAGGCGATGCGGATACATGATGTACGTCTGCCTCTGGTAACCGACAAGGATCTATCCATGAGTTTCTTGCCAATGACTCATATCTTCGAGAAAGCTTGGTGCTATTATTGTCTCCATAAAGGGGTTACGATCGCTATCAACCAAGACCCGAAAATGATCCAGAAGACATTGCCGGAGGTTCATCCTACCTTGATGTGCAATGTGCCTCGTTTCTGGGAGAAGGTGTATGCGGGCGTGCACGAGAAGATCAACTCCGCCTCTCCGGCCATGAAGAAGATTTTCTTGGATGCTATCGAGACCGGGCGAAAGTATAATCTGGAGTATAAGAATAAAGGTATTCCGGCCCCGTGTAGTCTGAAGTTGAAGTTCCAATTTTACAATAAAACGGTTTTTACCTTATTGAAGAAGGTATTGGGTATTGAGCGTGGACGGTTTTTCCCGGTGGCGGGCGCTCCGTTATCGGACACGATTAATGAGTTCTTGCAGTCCGTGAATATCCCGATCGCTTATGGTTATGGACTGAGCGAGACGACGGCTACGGTTTGTTTCTACCCGGAGATCGGATTCCAGTTTGGTTCTATTGGTGAGGTAATGCCGGGAGTTCAAGTGAAAATAGATCCGGGGAATAACGAGATCTTGGTGAAAGGCAAGACCGTGATGTCCGGGTATTATAATAAACCGGAGGAAACGAGGAAGGCTTTCACCGAGGATGGTTTCTTCCGTACCGGCGACGCTGGTCGTTTGGAGGGTAATACGTTATTCTTTACGGAACGAATCAAGGATTTGTATAAGACTTCAAACGGAAAATATATCGCCCCGCAAGCGATCGAGATGGTGATGAGCGGTGATAATTATATCGAGCAAATCGCTGTTATCGGCGATCAACGTAAGTTCGTGAGCGCCTTGATCGTGCCGGCTTATCCATTGTTGGAGAAGTATGCCGGGGAAAAAGGCATCTCGTTCGAGAGCCGGGAGGAGTTGGTGAAGAACAAGGATATCATTCGTTTCATCGAGGCTAGGGTAGAGGAGCACCAGAAGAACTTGGCTTCTTACGAGAAGATCAAGCGCTTTACCTTGTTGCCGGAACCCTTCATGATGGGATGCGAGCTGACGGATACGCTAAAGTTGCGCCGTCCGGTCGTATTGCAGAAGTACGCTACCGAGATAGAGGCGATGTACGAGGAATAACGAGTTTGTCGGCTATCAACTATTTCTTATCTTCGCGGTAAATTTAAAAAAGAAAAGAACATATGATCACATCAGACCAACTACATGACGTGTTGGAGCGCGATAAGGCGCTGAGGGGGTATCTTTGACATCGATAGCAAGACCATTCAGTTAGAAGAGGAGGAGCTACGTACGCAAGACCCCGGTTTCTGGGAAGACGCCAAACGTGCGGAAGTCCAGATGAAGAAAGTAAAGGAGCTAAAGAAATGGATCGAGCTTTACGGTGAGGTACATGCGGCGGCTGAGGAGCTAGAGTTGGCTTACGAATATGTAAAGGAAGAGATTATCACCGAGGAAGAGGTGGACGCGGCTTATAAGAAGGCCCTTCATTTACTGGAAGACTTGGAGTTCCGCAATATGCTTCGCGACGAGGCTGATCAAATGAGCTGCGTGCTCAAGATCAACTCGGGTGCCGGTGGTACCGAGAGCCAAGATTGGGCTTCCATGTTGATGCGTATGTATCAGCGTTGGGCTGAGAATAACGGTTATAAGATCTCTGTCGCCAACTATCAGGAAGGGGATGAGGCCGGTATCAAGACCGTGACCTTCAATATTGAGGGAGATTATGCCTATGGCTATCTAAAGAGCGAGAATGGCGTGCATCGTTTGGTACGTGTATCTCCTTACAACGCCCAAGGTAAACGAATGACTTCTTTCGCCTCCGTATTCGTCACCCCGTTGGTGGATGATACGATCGAGGTAAAGGTAGAGACGGCGGCTATCTCTTGGGATACGTTCCGCTCGGGCGGCGCCGGAGGACAGAACGTGAACAAGGTGGAATCCGGAGTTCGCTTGCGTTATCAGTTCAAGGACCCGTATACAGGTGAGGAAGAAGAGATCTTGATCGAGAATACCGAGACTCGCGACCAACCCAAGAACCGTGAGAACGCTATGCGTCAATTGCGTTCCATCCTTTACGATAAGGAGTTGCAGCATCGCATGGCCGAGCAGGCCAAGGTGGAGGCCGGAAAGAAGAAGATCGAGTGGGGTTCGCAGATCCGTAGTTACGTATTCGATGACCGTCGCGTAAAAGACCATCGTACGAACTACCAGACTTCCGACGTGAACGGTGTGATGGATGGAAAGATCGACGATTTCATCAAAGCATACTTGATGGAGTTCGCCGGAGAAGAAAGTGCGGAAAAATAAGTTTTTCCCTTTAACATTTGCATATCTCGATAATAAATCGTAATATTGCACCCGATTTCAGAGCCTAGCTCTGAACAGGTCCTATAGCTCAGTTGGTTAGAGCACCTGACTCATAATCAGGGAGTCCTTGGTTCAAGCCCAAGTGGGACCACGATGGATGATCGCTAAATAACGTAATATTAGTTATTTAGCGATTTTTTATTGTACCTGCATGAACTAAAAAAGAATATGAGTGTTTGAGGTCACAATTTGTAATCTCTTTAGAGAAACGCCGCCGCCCTCGTGAATATGGAATGAAAGGCTTGGTTGATCAGGCCCGGATCGATACGGGAGTGTGTCGGGAAGGGGATTTGATGGGAGTAAGCGAACGGGAAATCCAGTTCTTCCAATATCTTGCCGGACGCTTTTCCTAAAGCCTTGATCACCCCGCCAGTAGGCATAACGATATCTTTTTTCAATGAGATCGCCCGAATACGATCGCAAGCCCGTTGGAAGAACGACTCCCGGTAATCTCGTAACACATCCTCACGTACCATGGCCTTAAAGGCTTGCTCCAGAAAATCATTCTTGAACGAGGTGGGAAGCGTACGGTTCTCCAAGAAATCATGCCGGAAGTAATGGCGTACCTTGGCGAACGCCTCCTTGTCCATGATATCACGGGCGTTGCCATCCATCTCACTGAAGATGGAGCCACCGCAAAACATGAATAAACGGGTGTCCGTAAACATCTTGTCCGGATTCGCTAATAACAAGACCTGCGAGAGTAACGCGCCGATGGAATAAGCGAATAAGTTGATGGACGTATCTTCCTTGAACAAAGGATGCTCGCCGTTCTTGATCTCATGAACCAATTGCCACATATTATAAACGGATTCTCTGCCCGAGGCGTAAAAGCGTAACGGGTTTTGGGATAGCCGGCTGCTGAGGGCTACGTTGGCGAAGGTGGAGTTCGTCACGTTCGCTATCTCCTCCTTGCGTTTGCTTACCCAAGGGAGGATCGCACGGGGATTGACCCATAATCCCGGGGTACGGTTCATATGGAAAGCGATCGGGAACAGGATGACCGGTTTACCGGTCGTATGGGTGAGGTATTCCGCCCATGTGAGGTATTTTTCCCAAGTCCGCTCGTTCAGGCCATGCAACAGGATAATCGCCTCATTATTCTTTTTACGTCCCGAGGGCGTGAATATGGCATATGAGAAAGATTTGTTCTCTTGGATACGATCGTCGGTCATCGGACAGAATCCGGTGGGGGTAAGTCCCTTCTGGAACTCGTCGATCTCGCTGGCGCCACGGGTCTGGGTGAAGCGAAACGGGATGATCTCCAGATGGCTCTCTTCCAATTCAGTCTTTTTGTCATAAGAGAAAAGACTGTTCAGTTGCTTAGTACGAAGTGAAATATCCATAATCCTCTGATTTTTTACTGCAAACAAACAATAGAAAAACATCTCTTCAAAATAAATGGTTTAAACGGGCTTTGTTGGGGACATAAAGTGTTATTTAGGGGTGAAATCTTTTATAGAGGGGTGAATTTCGTCTGGGAAAATGATTACATTTGTTCCAAAATAGAGGCAAAAAGATGGGAATGTGGGATCAAAAAATACCAAGTTACATATACGGTAAACAGAATATCGTGAGGCTGATTTTGTGGACGGCCTTGTTTGCGTTGGTGTTTATCAACATCTACAAACCGTTTAGCTCCACCTCTTGGTACAAGGTCTCGGAGTTTAAGTTCTTCGTATTCTCTAGCTTGATTATCTTGACGGGAGTATTGGTGGTTGTCTTGAGCCGTATTATTCTGTTCCATTGGGGGAAGCGGCATGCTATCACGGTCCGGACCTATGCGATCTGGATCGTGCTGGAGATATTCTTCATGTCGCTTTTCTATACGATTTATACGTTGGTACTGAATCCGGAACGAGAATATATGGAAGTTTTTAACGATTCGGCGGTGAATACCAGTCTGGTTTTATTGCTCCCTTATTCCGTGCTGCACCTGTATTTCTCTTATAAAGAGAAAGAGCGGCAATTGCGATTGTTGGAGGAGAACCAGACAGAAGCGGCGGTTCGGCAAAGCGTTTTCTCTTTCTATGACGAGAAGAACGAGTTGCGCCTTTCCGTGAAGCGAAGTAACCTGCTGTATCTTGAATCGGCGGATAATTACGTTTGTATCTGGTATCTGAATAAGGGGCAGCTCACGAAGTTTATGCTTCGCAACTCCTTGAAGGCGATCGAAGAGAACCTCGCTGATACGAATGTACTCCGTTGCCATCGTTCTTTCATGGTAAATTTCGACCAAGTGAAGGTGATCCGCAGGGAGAAGGAGGGCGTTTATCTGGAGCTGGGGATCGAGAAAGTACCCGATATCCCGATCTCCAAGACGTATAGCGAGAAGGTAACCCGCTGGTTCCAGACCTATTCTTCCTAGCGGGCTATTTCAATTCGATATTATTTTCTTTCGCGTATTGCGAGGGGCTCATGTTGAATTGCTTGGAGAAGGCCCGGCTGAAATAGGATTGCGAGTTGAAACCAACCGCCTCGGCGATCTCGTAAATTCTCATATCGCCTTGAAGGATCAACTCGGCGGCTTTCTTTAGCCGGCTGATCTTGATCAACTCGTTGGGCGTTACGTTCGATAGGCCGTTGATTTTACGGTAAAGGGTCGGACGGCTTAGATTCATCAAGTCCGCTATCATGTCCACGTCTAGGTTCACGTCGTTTATATGGCTGTCGATGATATCGTTCAGTTTCTTCAAGAACTTCTCGTCCGCCTTCGTGTAAGCCATGGATTTGATATTGGCAATCGGCGAGTTGAAATAATAGGCACGCATATTGCTCCGGTTGTTCAGCAGGTTCGTCACTTGGGTAAGCAATAGATCCATGGAGAAAGGTTTGTCGATGTAAGCGTCCGCCCCCAGCTCAAGCCCTTCCATGCGAGATTGTAAGGTGTTCTTAGACGTCAGGAGGATGATCGGGATATGGCTGAACTCCAGATTAGTCTTTATCTTTTTCAATAAGGTGAAACCATCCATGACAGGCATCATGATATCGCTGATGATTAATTGGATGCCATATTCCTGAAGACGGGCAATCGCCTCCTCGCCATTACCGGCGGTGACAACATTGTAATGGACATTGATCTCTTGACCGATGAAATGGAGCATTTCGGTGTTATCTTCCACCACGAGAACCGTCGGGCGGGATTCTTGGGTGACATATTTCCGCTCGCTGGCAGGGTTGGTCAGGACCTCTGCTTTCTCTTCCTCTAGTTTTAATGAGTTCGGTTGGTTCACCGGCAAACGTAATCTAAAGATGATAAGCCCGGCCGGAGATTCCTCCAACGTCAATGATCCCTCGTGCATCTCCGCTAAAGAACGGGCCAAGGGTAGTCCGAGCCCGGTCCCGGATTTATGGATAGAGGAGTCATCCCGGTAGAAAGGCTCGAAGATCTTTTCTTTTATCTCCTCCGAGATGGGCTTTCCATCGTTCATGATATCGATCGTGAATCGCTCGCCATCTTGCGCCTCGAACCGGACGATGATCTTGCTTCTTGCGTATTTAATAGCGTTCGATAGGAGGTTGCTGAGTATCTTCGTGCAAGCCTCCTTATCGATAAAGGCGTAGAAAGATTTCACGTTACACTCGATAATCATTTGCAATGCCTCCTGCTCCGCCGTGTCGTGGAAACGCTCAAAGGTCTCTTGCATCAATGCGATGATGTCCGTATGTATGAAGTTTAGTTTATATCCCTCGATTTCCGTCTTCCTGAAATCCAGTAGTTGATTCACCAGATCCAGTAGCCGGTTCGCGTTTTTATCCACAATTGTCAGATAATTCTTTGCGCTGGGAGATAGCTTGATGTCCCGTGTTACTTTCTCCAGAGGACTTTTAATTAAAGTCAGGGGCGTACGTATCTCATGAGCGATATTGATGAAGAAATCAATCTTAGCTTGATAAAGCTCCTTCTCCTTTTCATTCTCGAACTCCTGTATTTTCTGCTGTATATTGGCCTTATTATGCCGGGAAATGATAAAGATCAGCAACACTACGCATCCGATAGCGATAATCCCATATAGGATTAACGCCTTGGTAGAGAGCCACCATGGGGGAAGGATCGTAATCTGGAACATCGCCGGCTCATCATTCCAAATACCGGACAGGTTCGCCGCCTTCACCTTGAACGTATAATTACCGGGCGGTAGTTTCGTGAAATAAACCCGGTTCTCGCCCACCACATGATACCATTTGGAACTTAACCCTTCCATGCAATAGGCGTATTGGGTGAGGTTGGGGGCTTGGTAGCTTAATGATGTGTAGTCGATGTAGAATGTGGACTGATTATGTTCTAAGGTGATCCCTTTTTTAAAAGTGATGTCTTTTTGCCTCAATAGATTATGGTCGGGGTCCGAATAATTGATTTGTGTCATATAAATCTTCGGTTGGATAGAGAACTGTTGGATATTATCGGGGTGGAACCGGACCAAGCCTTTCAAGGTCCCGAAATATAATTTGCCGTCTTTAGCTTTTAAAGAAGAGTTATAGTTGAATTGATTGGACAGGAGCCCATGTTCTTTTTTGAACACCTTGATCTCTTGATTGACAGGGTTAAGTACGGCCAGGCCATTTGTGGTACTGATCCACATGTGGCCTTTAGGGTCTTCCTCGATCCGGTAAATGACGTTACTGGGTAGGCCGTCTTGAGTCGTGTATTTTGTCGTACTCTTTAAATTCCGGTCGTACATTTTCACTCCGTTTCCGGTAGCGAACCATAGATTGTTTTTAGTATCCTCATGGATGTGATTGATCGTCCGGTTGGCGTTCGTGTTTATGGAATCCAATTTAAATTCGCCGTGTTTTTGCCGGATTGGGTCGAAATAATATAATCCGATATTGAATGTTCCGGCCCATATAACCCCTTCGTGATCCTCGAAGATCGTTTGTATCCTGCAATTACCGGGGAATTGATCGAGAGGCTCGAAAATATCTTGCATCGGATTATATTGATACATGCCGGATGCCGTAGCTATGAGCAAGTTATTTTTCCGGGTTTTATAGAGATATACGATGATATCGTTTTGGGAGGCGTAAGGATTCGGGGCGATCGTATAATGCTTGATGATTTTCTCCGTACGGATATCCATCACGTCTACCCCGTTAGCGTGTGTCCCGATCCATAGATAGTCTCCAATCACGGTAAGCCCGTGGATACAGCTTTGGGAAAGACCGTCTTTATCTTGGAAATTCTTATAGGTTTGCGTACGGATGTCGAGTTTATTGAGACCAGCGTCTTCGGTTCCTATCCATATATTATGGTTAGCGTCTTGGCAAATATCATGGATAATATCACCGTTAATTGTTTTTTGCCCGGGTATATTGTAGTCTTTCTTGAATTTGAGATAAGGGGGAAGGTAATTAATGCCCCCATTATCCGTACAGATCCATAAGCCACCTTCCCGGTCCTTGCAAAACTGTTTGATAGCGTTATTGGATAGTGAATATGGATCGCATTTGTCTTGTTCTATGTGAAAGGTCTTGTTTGAGGGGATTTGGTAGATATAGATACCGTTGTAGGTGGCGATCCATACCTCGTCGTTTGTCACTTGGAAAATATCCCGGGTATAGAGGAGGGTACTGAAAAAGTAATCACTATTCAGAGTTCTCTGAGGATTATATGAAA
>NZ_QTLP01000047.1:0-15583 GCF_003635405.1 Parabacteroides sp. AF39-10AC
GTCTCAGACCTTTGGCCATTGTCGGCCGTGGAGCTGGGGGCCATGAAAGAGGGGGGCGTTTATCATAGGGTGATGGGGCGTATCGAGCGTTTCCTTTATCGTAAGGCCACGGCCTGTCAAGGGCAGAGTAAGGAGATCGTGGATTATATAAAACGGTATGAGCCGGGCAAGGCCTCGTTCTTGTATCGGAATTTGCAGCATCGTTTTGTTTTACCGAATCAACCCCCTTCTTCTCGAAAGCCTTTCAGGATCGTCTATGCCGGTTTGCTGGGCGTGGCGCAGAATATATTGGAGTTGATAGAGCGTATCGATTTTAAAGGGATGGGAGCGGAGCTTCATTTATTTGGAGGGGGCAATCAAGCCTTGGAGATAGAGGATTATGTGAGGACACATGATAAAGGGGTCTTTTATCATGGCTCTTTGCCCAAGGAACGGATGCGTGAGGAGCTTACACGTTACCATGCCTCCATTATCCCCTTGACGGTTCGTATAAGAGGAGCCGTACCTTCTAAATTATTTGACTTGCTGCCGTTAGGCGTTCCTATCTTGTTTTGTGGAGGCGGCGAGGGCGAGGAGATTGTAAAGGAGAATCAGTTGGGCCTTGTCTCGGCCCCCGGAGATTATGAGCGACTTTCTAAAAATATACGGGCCATGAGCCACTTGCCGGATGAGGAGTATCGACAGCTAAAAGCGAACTGCTTAAGATTATCCCAGACAACTTTCTGTTTTGAAAGGCAACTGGAGGCGTACAAACGTTTTTTATCGGCTTTCTAATTTCAGGATGAAATCCCTTAAACATTTTGCGGGGATGCCCTGTTATAGATATAGTAGTGTGTTTTTCATGGTATTAGATTTTTAGATTAGTAATTAGGTTGTTCATTCAGTTCGGGAGAATAGGATGTTGGTTTCTAAATATGAGAGCCGGAAAGGTGAGAATGATTTCTCTCGTTTCCGGCTATTCTTTTTTATTTAAAACTCGTCATTGGCGTAAAGACTCAATAGGTTTTTCAGCTCATAATCGAATATCTCGTCATCCTTGAAGAAGCGTTTCAATTCGATCTCGGCTGTCTCCGGTGAGTCTGATGCGTGTACGATATTCTCTTGTACGCTCATACTATAATCTCCCCGTATCGTACCGGGAGCGGCGTTTCTACCATTGGTAGCGCCGGCCAAGGTTCTTACTACATGTATGGCATCTACCCCTTCCCAGCAACATACAATTACCGGGCATACACTCATCGCGTCCTTGATCCGTTGGAAGAAAGGCTTTTCTTTTAGGTGGGCGTAATGCTCACTCAAGATCTCGTCAGTCAGCCAAACCATCTTCATGCCGGCCAGACGGAGTCCCTTCTTTTCGAAACGGGTTACGATTTCACCGATCAGCCCTCGCTGAACGGTACAAGGCTTTAAAATAACCAATGTTTTTTCCATAAGATTTATATTAAAAGATTAAACAAATGTTTGATGTCTTGAATACATGTTAACCTTGCGGCGTTTTATGAATGATAGAGGAATAAAGGATGAAATGTTTTTTAGGATATTTCAAGTATATTTCTATCTTATTCCTCCGCAAGTTAATGGGAATAAACAAATAAACGAGCGATAAGTCTGCTAAACTAAACTAATTTAACATACGTTAATTGTTGCTTGAGTTGTTAATCCTTCTGTATTCTTTTCCATTTTCGTGGAATTTCCGGATGAGTCTTGAGAAATTCCCTCAAGGTTTGCCGGTTTACTCCCAGTTTCTTGCTGATATATACTTTAGTCTTATGTTCTTTAATATACTGCAAGATCATCTCTTCCTTACCTTTTAGCTTACAGGTTTCCGGTCGCTCTCCTTTCGGACGGCCCAGTTTGGCACCTTGCACTTTTTTCCGAGCCAACGCTTCTTTCGTTCGTTGCGAAATCAGGTTGCGTTCAATTTCGGCGCTTAGGCTAAATGCGAATGCCAAGATTTTACTGTTAATGTTATTTCCGAGTTCGTAACCTTCCTTTACCGTAAATACAATGATGTCTCTTTCCATACATTGATGAAGGAAGCTCATAACTTGCATAAGATTACGTCCGAGACGTGACAGTTCCGTCGTGATCAGGATGTCGCCTTTACGTATTTGCTTTAATAATTTACCAAGTTGGCGATCGGCGATTACTTTTGTCCCGCTGATCGTCTCATCTACCCACCTGTCGATTCTCATGTTCCTCGATTTTGTGAATTTCTCAATCTCGAATCGCTGGTTTTCAGTAGTTTGTTTGTCTGTACTGACTCTTACATAACCGTATACCATATGTCCTATATTTAATTAAACAACAACCAAGATACTGGAAACGGATTGATTGATAGTGCGTTTTAGTAAAAACAAACTTTTTTATGGGTGTGTTAAAGAAGTTGAGTGGGTTTGAACTCCATACAAATTGTAATAAAAAGGGTTAATGGATATCCGTATAGAAAATTTAAGTTACTTTTGCTTTCGAAAAATAAGATGGAGTCTTAGAATGATCATGGGTATGAAAAAGTTATTGTCTTTACCTCCAAATTTGGTAGATTGTTTCCATGCGGTAGAGCATGTAAGTACAGAGGAATGGTTTTGCACCTCGGATCCGGTAGGCGCCCGCTTAGGATCCGGGGGAGGAACGACTTGGTTGTTGGAGGCCTCCCGGCGAAAAGAGGCTCCGGATGTATCGACGGAAGAGTGGTTGGGACAGGAGAAGCGTATCTTGTTGCATGCCGGAGGGCAAAGCCGCCGTTTGCCCGGATATGCGCCATCCGGGAAAATATTGACTCCGATCCCTGTGTTTCGCTGGGCAAGAGGGCAGAGGTTATCCCAGAACTTATTGTCCTTGCAATTACCTCTTTATGAACGGATCATGAAAAAGGCACCGGAATCGCTTCATACCTTGATCGCTAGCGGTGACGTATATATCCGTGCTAACCAGCCTTTGCAGGAGATTCCTGAGGTAGATGTGGTTTGTTACGGTTTATGGGTCGAGCCTTCGTTGGCCAAGAATCACGGGGTTTTTGTATCGAGCCGTAAGTCTCCGGACACTCTGGACTTCATGCTACAGAAGCCTTCGTTGGAAACTTTGGGGGAATTGGCGGGTAGTCATTTATTCTTGATGGATATCGGTATCTGGCTGCTAAGCGACAAGGCGGTGCGGTTATTAATGAAACATTCCTATACCGAGGATGGCAAGGTGATGAAGGCGTATGATTTATATGCTGAGTTCGGGTTGGCCTTGGGGAAGAATCCACGTATCACGGACTCGGAGTTAAATCAGCTTTCAGTAGCGATTCTGCCGCTTCCGGGTGGAGAGTTCTATCATTATGGAACTAGCCGTGAGTTGATTTCCTCTACATTGGCGGTACAGAACTTAGTTAGGGATCAACGTGCGATCATGCAGCGTAAGGTGAAACCACATCCCGCCATGTTTGTGCAGAATGCGGTGTTACACCAGAAATTGACCGCTGAGAATTCGGAATTATGGATAGAGAATAGTTATATCGGTGAGAATTGGACGTTACGTGGCCAGCAAATTATAACGGGTGTTCCGGAGAATAATTGGAACTTATCTCTTCCGGAAGGTGTCTGTGTAGATGTTGTCCCGGTAGGGGAAGCTAATTGGGCGGCAAGGCCCTATGGTTTTAATGACTTGTTTAAAGGGGCCTTGTCTGATGTGTCTACCTTGTTTATGGGGAAACCTATCTTGACTTGGGCGATGGAGCGAGGGATCACCTTGGGAGGGAATGAGGATATACAAAACGCACCTTTGTTCCCTATTTGCCAAACCGTGGATGAGCTGGGAAAAGTGCTGCGCTGGATGATTACGGAGCCGGATAGAGAAGAGGGAAAGTTTATTTGGCTTTCCGCCCGAAAATTATCGGCGAATGATTTGTCCGATCAAGCGAATTTACGCCGTTTAGTAGCTCAGCGAGAAGTTTTCCGTAAAAAAGACTGGTCATTATTGGCCGCTAATCATGAGAAAAGTGTATTCTATCAATTGGATCTTTCGGATGCGGCGGAAAGCTTCGCCAAAGACAAGATTGTCTTACCGAAAGCTCTTTCCGAGGATAATCCGTTGATGAAAAGGATACATAATCATATGTTCCGCTCTCAGGTGATGAAGATCTTGGGGGAAACGTATAAGGAGGAGGAGCAAAAGGCTTTCGCTTTGTTGCGGGAGGGGCTGGTCGGTTCCGTCCTCGGAAGTAAGCAGCAGCCGTGTTTGAATGTCTATCGGGACCAGATCGTATGGGGACGTAGTCCGGTACGTATCGATTTGGCAGGTGGGTGGACAGATACGCCGCCCTATTGCTTATATGCGGGTGGAAACGTGGTGAACGTGGCGATCGAGTTAAACGGGCAACCACCGCTACAAGTCTATATCAAGCCTTCCGATACCCATAAGATTATCCTTCGCTCGATCGATCTGGGAGCGATGGAGGTTATCTCCTCATGGGACGAGCTTCGTGATTATAATAAGGTAGGATCGCCGTTTTCCATCCCGAAAGCGGCTTTGGCCTTGGCGGGATTTATCCCGGAATTCTCGGCGGAGGCTTATGCTTCTTTGGATGTCCAGTTGGAAGCTTTTGGTAGCGGGCTGGAGATTACCTTGTTGGCGGCGATACCGGCGGGTTCCGGTTTAGGCACTAGCTCGATCCTCGCAACTACTGTGTTGGGCGCTATCTCTGATTTTTGTGGCTTGGCTTGGGATAAGAATGAGATCGGAAACCGCACTTTGATTTTAGAACAATTACTGACTACCGGCGGGGGATGGCAAGATCAATACGGTGGCGTATTGCACGGTTTGAAACTCTTGCAAACGAACGAGGGTTTTAATCAGAATCCTTTGGTACGTTGGCTGCCGGAATACTTGTTTACTGATCCGGAATACCGGCCTTGTCATCTTCTTTATTATACGGGAATTACTCGTACGGCGAAAGATATTTTATCGGAAATCGTACGAGGTATGTTCTTGAATAGCGAGGCGCATTTAGGTCTTTTGTCCGAGATGAAAGCTCATGCGCTTGATATGTACGAGGCGATCCAATGCGGAGACTTCGTGACTTATGGTAAATTGGTCGGAAAGACTTGGGAGCAAAATAAGGCACTCGATTCCGGAACGAATCCGGCGGCGGTGGAAGCTATTATCTCCAAGATACAGGCTTATGCCTTGGGATATAAACTTCCGGGAGCAGGCGGTGGTGGTTACTTATATATCGTAGCGAAAGACCCGGGTGCGGCCCTGCAAATCCGAAAGATATTGACTCTTTCTCCACCCAATTCGAACGCCCGGTTCGTGGAGATGAGCTTGTCGAATAAGGGGCTTCAGATTAGTCGTTCGTAGGTTCGTGCCACGCCGGTATAGGCGAGGGCACACGCCAGTATAGGTGTTGGCTTACGCTGGTATAGATACAGGCCTATGCCTATACTGCTGAGGGGCGTTGCGTATATACGTGTGTATTTTTGCCTGTTTTGTTGCTAATTGGAATATATTGCATGTGTTTTGGAACATTTATATAAATGATCCTGTTGTACTTTTGCGGAGTTTAATGAGGTGTCAGATCTGATGGGGAAGAGAATTGTTTTTATATGGCTTTTATTGGCGTTCGCTTGGGTAGCGAAGAGCCAGAACTACATGATAAAAGGAATCGTGACTGATTCCATTACGGGAGAACCTTTGCCTTATGTGGCTGTGATTTTGAAGGGAACTACGATAGGTGCTACGACAGATCTGGATGGGGCTTTTACGCTCTCCTCTTCATCTAAGGTACGTACTTTACAGGTCTCTTATCTGGGTTATACGGAGAAAGAATTGAAATTCGTTCCGGGTAAAGCGGAACATTTGAAGATTCAGTTAGCTCCGACAAGTATTAATTTGTCGGAGGTGATTATCAAGCCGGGAAAGGAAAGATATCGGAAGAAGGATAATCCTGCGGTTACCTTTATCAAAAACGCTATCGCACGTCGGGAGAGCAACGATCCTCGTAATCATGATTATTTTCGGTATGATCAATACGAGAAGATGGTCTTCGCTATGAACGATTACCAACCGAAACCGAAAAAGGATGGAAAGGCGGGAAAGTTTGACTTCTTGACTGAGTTTATCGATACGTTGGAGGTGGGAAAGACGATCTTGCCGGTATCCGAACGTGAGAAAATCCAGACCGTTTATTACCGTAAAGACCCGAAGACGGAAAAGAGGGTCGTTCTGGCTACGAAAGCGGCTGGTGTGGATGAGGTCTTCTCACGAGACGGTATGCAACAGTTCTTGAATGAGGTATTCCGGGAAGTGAATATCTTCCAGAATGATATTCCTTTGTTCTTGAACCGTTTCGTTAGTCCTATGTCTACGATGGGGCCTAACTTCTATAAATATTATTTGCTAGACACGGTGGAGGTCGCCGGACAGAAGTGCGTGGATTTGGGTTTCGCTCCGTTTACTCCGGAGACGTTCGGTTTTACGGGACATCTTTTTATCACGTTGGATTCTACTTATTTCGTGCAGAAGGTTAAGTTGAATGTCCCGAAGAAGATCAACTTGAATTTTGTCGGTGGAATGACGATCGAGCAGACTTTCGACCGTGCCCCGGATGGGACTCGTATCATTACGAAAGATGATATCAACGTGGACTTCAAATTGACGGAGAAATCGAAAGGAATGTATGCCCGCCGTTTGAATATCTATTCGAATCAAGCGTTTGAGGGACCCGATGATCCTAAAGTATTCGAGGAGAGCGCACCTATTATTATACCGATGGAAGCTTATCGCCGTTCGGCGGATTTCTGGGAGGAGAATCGTCCTACTGAGGCGGGAACTCGCAAGCAGAATAACGTGGAGTTGCTAATGGCGAAACTTCGTTCCGTTCCTATTTTCTATGTGACGGAGAAGGTTGTTTCGATCCTTACCTCCGGTTATATCGCGACGAATAAGATTCCGGAGAAGAGCAAGTTCGAGTTTGGTCCGATGAACACCTATATCAGTGGTAACGCGATTGAGGGGGCCCGCTTCCGTGTCGGTGGAACCACGACAACGGCGTTCAGTAAACGTCTTTTCTTGGATGGTTATTTGGCTTATGGATCGAAAGACCGCAAGTTGAAATATGATGGTATCGTAGAATATTCTTTTATCGATAAGAAGGATTATCGGAAAGAATTTCCCGTGCATTCTATTCGCTTCGAGTACCTATATGATATCAACCAGTTAGGTCAGCAGTATATGTATACCAACAAGGATAATATGTTCTTGGCCTTGAAGCGGCAGAAAGATACGCGTGCCACCTATTTAAGGAATATGGAACTGACGTATTACCGTGAGCATTATAACGGCTGGGCTTATGGGGCGGTACTTCGGAATTTTAAGGAATACTCAACCGGTTACGCCGCGTTCGACCGTATCGGTCCGGATGGCCAGATCACGGCTACCGATTCCTACCGGATGTCGGAAGTGGAGTTTAAGTTCCGTTTCGCCCCGAATGAGAAATTCTATCAGACTCGTAATTACCGTTATCCGATTACGCTTGACGCACCGGTATTCACCTTGAACCATACGATGGCTTTCCAAGATGTATTAGGTAGTTCGTATGATTATCAGAAGACGGAGCTCGGTATTCAGAAACGCTTCTGGTTCTCTGCTTTCGGTTATGTGGATATTCTCGCTAAAGCAGGTAAAGTTTGGACAAAGGCCCCTTATCCTTTGTTGATCTTGCCAAACGCAAACTTGTCGTATTTGGTGCAACCGGAATCTTATACGAATATGAACGCGATGGAGTTCATCAATGATGAGTACGCTTCGTGGGATATTACTTATTTCATGAACGGAGCCTTATTGAACCGTATTCCGCTTATCAAGAAGTTAAAATGGAGGGAGGTCTTTTCCTTCCGGGGTATGTTCGGTCACTTGACGGATAAGAATAATCCGTATATCGGTGAGCAAAATGAGGGCTTGTTCTTATTCCCGCAGGGCTCTTACCTGATGGACCCGTCTACTCCTTATATGGAGGCGGGTGTCGGTATCGAGAATATCTTTAAGTTCTTGCGTTTGGATTATGTATGGCGTTTGACCTATAAGGATCATCCGGGCATCCAGACAAAGGGTATACGTTTTATGATGAAGCTATCCTTCTAGGGCAAGTGTTATTTCCAGTCGCTGAACTCAAAACTTAATTGTTCCCAACGGTCTTTCGTATGAGGCTCCTCTTTTACGGGATTGGATACGGATAGGCCGATCAGTCGGATGGGATGCTCGGTATATTCCACTTCTTTCAGTAATTCCTTAGCCAAGGGAAGGATCTTATCTAAGGTTGTTAACTCTTCCGGACGGCTGAGGCTTCTCGTGATTTGGTTGAAATCGTGGAACTTGACCTTTAAGGTCAGTGTGTTTCCCTTGAATCCGGAACGTTCCAGCCTGCCGATAAGTTCGGTCGCTACGTGATAAAGCTCGATGATAACAGAGGATTTGCGGGAGATATCTTTTTCTAGCGTATGCTCGCAACCTACCGACTTCCGGATTCGTACCGCTTCTACGGGACGGTTGTCTATACCTCTGGCAAACTCATAATAAAGTATTCCCGCCTTTCCGAACTGGCGGGTAAGCATCTCCCCCGAACATTCCCGTAATTGCAGCCCGTTGTGGATACCGAGTGTATGCATTTTCCGGGCTGTTACGGGGCCTACTCCCCAAAAGGACTCAATGGGAAGACGTGCTATGAAATCGAGGGCTTGGCTTGGATGGATGGTGCATAATCCATTGGGCTTCCGATAATCCGAGGCTATTTTCGCTAGAAATTTGTTGTAGGAGACTCCCGCTGACGCTATCAGGTTCAAATTATCCCAGATCCGTTTCTTGATCTCCTTGGCGATATCTACAGCGAGAGAGATGCCTCGTTTATTATCAGTGACATCCAAAAAGGCTTCATCCAAGGAAAGCGGTTCTATGATATCCGTATAATCATGGAAGATCTCGTGGATCTGGCGTGAGACAGATTTATATACGTCCATCCTTCCGTGTACGAATATCAGGTCCGGGCATAAACGTTTGGCTTTTTGAGACGCCATTGCGGAACGTACCCCATATTTCCGTGCTTCGTAGCTAGCGGCGGCTACTACGCCTCGTTGCTCCGCATGCCCGACCGCTAGGGGTTTTCCTCGCAACTCCGGATTGTCTCGTTGTTCCACCGAGGCATAAAAGGCATCCATATCGATATGTATGATCTTTCTCAAGATAGCTCTTTTATTACTGGTATTTACGATAACCCTTCGTCTGTTTATGAAGCCGATAATCGCATTATAAGATCTCTACGGAGTTAATGACGATATTCTCGGTCGGACGATCTTGCTTGTTGGTCTTGGAGGACTGTATGGCGTCTACGACATCCATGCCTTCTACCACTTCGCCGTAAACCGTGTATTGATTGTCGAGGAACGGTACGCCACCTTCGTTCTTGTAAGCCTCACGGAGTTCCGGGTTTAACTTTACCTCGTCTTTCCGCTTCTCGGCCTCCAGCTCGGTCTTGCCAATCAAGGTATCACGAAGGATCGCCAGTTCTTCCTTGTTACCACTGCGATAGAATTCCATGATCTTAGGCTTGTTCTCGTTTTGCAGGCGGGCGAATATCTCTTGTTTCAGACGGCCTTCCAGTTGCTTTTCCATCTGGTTCAACTCTTGTTCCGAATACTTTTTCCCCGTTACGATATAGAATTGGGAGGCGGAAGAGGCCTTTTCCGGGTTCACCTCGTCTCCGGTACGTGCGGCGCAAAGGGCTCCTTTCTTGTGGAAATATTTCGGGTAACGGAATTCGGCGGGAACGGTATAGCCCAGATCGCCCGCTCCCAGTTGCTTGTTCATCGGGGCATCCTTGGAAGTTACGTCACCTCCTTGTATCATGAAATCCTTGATCACACGGTGGAACAGCAAGCCGTTATATTGCCCTTCTTTTACCAACTTGATAAAGTTATCACGATGTAATGGCGTGTCGTTATATAATTTCAGCTTTATATCTCCTTTGTTGGTGTGCATAAGCACCCTTGTCTCAGTTGCTTGATTTTCCATTTTATACTTATTTTTCTATGAGTTTCATTGACTTGATCTTTATGTTCTTCGTGGGTCTGTCATCGGCGTTCGTCTCGACGAACTGTATCTTATCCACGACTTTCATACCCTGTATAACCTCTCCGAATACCGTATAGTTCCCGTCCAGATGAGGCGTTCCGCCTTCCAGCATATAGGCTTCTTTTTGCTCCGGAGTAAACTCGATGCCTTTCTCCTTGGTCATCTTATCTAGCTCCATCTCCGTAAAGAACTTTCCGGTCACGATATAGAATTGAGTCGCAGATGAGGCCTTCTCAGGATTTTCCTCATCCGGGGTACGTGCGGCACAGAGCATTCCCCGCTTATGAAAATATTTCGGATACACGAACTCTGCGGGGATGGTGTAATCTAGATCTCCGTCGCCCAGATGCGCATCCAAAGGAGCGTCTTTCGAGTTGATATCGCCTCCTTGTATCATGAATTGCTTGATAACCCGATGGAACAATAATCCATCGTAACGGTGTTCTTTTACGTTCTTGATAAAATTATCCCTGTGCAACGGCGTGTCGTTGAACAGTTTCACCTTGATCTTACCCATATCCGTATCAATCAGCACCAATGTCTCAGTCTCTTGCGCATGCAGCGGGCATAGCGAAAGCATAAATACCGAAACAAACAACATCGTAAGAATCCGTCTCATATTTATTTCTATTAGTTTTAGATGGACAAAAATAAGAATAAATATCGATATCTATGATCAAAGGAATAGGTCTAAACATGATTTCTTTGGTAGGAAACCGTAATAGCGTTACAAACATCTGTAATATATGCACATCGTTTTATGTTGAATCTAGGTAATTTTGTCATAGAAATTTAAAACTCTAAATTCAATATACTATGAGAGCAAGTATCTTAGCTATTTTAATTTTAGGGGGGATTGTCTTAAACATAAAGGCTCAGTTTTCTTATAATGAAAAGGGTCAAGCCATCCCTCCTGCATCACAACCTTTCGGCAAAGAGGCTTTTGAGCTAACCGGGCATACGGTTGTACGCTGGTTGGGGAACGCTGGCTTTCTGATTAATAGCCGTGGTACGTGTTTGATGGTCGATCCTATGTTGAAGGGATTTGATATACCTTTGTTAATAAATATGCCGATCGCCCCTAAAGATGTTCCCCATTTGGATGCGGTATTGATTACTCATTGCGACAATGATCATTACAGTGTTCCTACTTGTACGGAAATGTCTTCTGTATGCCGGGAATATCATTCTACATTCTACGTGGATTCTTTGATGGAAACACAGGGTTTGAACTCTTTCGGACATCGTATCGGGGAGACTTTTAATGTCGGTCCGATTTCTATCAAGTTAACCCCGGCTTACCATACGTGGCAAAATGAGTATCCGGGATATACGCGTGAATTTAAGGTTGAAGATTATTGTGGTTTCCTCATGAAAACACTGGATGGCTTAATTTGGGCACCGGGAGATTCCCGCTTTCTTCCTGAGTTCTTGGAATTACCTGCCCCGGACGTGATTTTCTTTGATTTCTCGGAAGATTCATGGCATATAGGATTGGAGGGAGCCATAAAGATCGCAAATGCTTATCCTAAAGCGCAGCTTCTCCTGTCTCATTGGGGAACGGTGGATGCTCCCAATATGAAACCATTTAATGCTGACCCTAAAATGCTAGAAGGGCGTATCCGTAATCCGGAACGTGTTCATGTCTTAGCCCCGGGAGAAGCTTTTGACCTTGTAGCTCTCAGCTCTAGCGAGGGTGAACAATGTGCCGAAACCTTGATTTTCCCTGCCGACGCAAAGGCTTCGTCGGAGTATAATACGGGGGATGTCTATGTCTCCTTGTTGAAGGAGTCAGGTAATACGATGATCGCACATTTTATATTCAAACCTTACAGTCGTAATTTCTGGCATTACCATCCGGATGCCGAGCAAACCTTGTTAGTACTTGATGGAGAAGGATATTATCAAGAGGAAGGAGGAGAGAAACGTGTGATCCGGAAAGGCGATGTGATCGTGACACCTCCTAATGTACGCCATTGGAATGGGGCGACACCGGGTAGCTCTATCGTATGTATGACCATTACGGAACATGCGATCGAGAATCATGCCGTACAACTTCGGGCTGTGACGGATAAGGAGTATAATTGACAGGTTCGGATGACAGGCTGGTGGAAACCTATTAATTGGCCGCTCTATATTCATTAGGCGTACAGCCTGCCATTTTTTTAAACCATCGACTGAAGTGCTGCGGATAAGGAAATCCTAACTCGCAGGAGATCTCGCTGATTGTCTTTTTAGTATTGTACACTCGTTCCTTGGCAATCTCCAGTGTTTTTTGCTGGATGTGTTTCAATGCCGATAAGCCAGTTTCCTTTTTCAGCAAATCGCTCAAATAGTTAGGGGACAAACAGAGTTTCTCCGCGCAATAGGGTACGGACGGTATCCCATATAGGGCTGGTTTTCCTGAATTGAAGTATTCGTTTAATAATGCCTCGAATCGGGCAAATGTGTCTTGGTTCGTATTCTCACGTGTGATGAACTGGCGGTCATAGAAACGTGTGCAATAATCCAAGAATAGCTTTATATTATCTGTTATCAATGATTTACTGTGCTTATCAATAGGGTATTGCAGTTCTTCCTTTATCCTTTCCATGCATTCGATCACCGTTTTGCGCTCTTGTCCCGAAAGGTGAAGGGCCTCATTCGCATAGTAAGAGAAGTAGGAGTAGTCCCTCATGATATGGGCCAATGGCGTTCCTCGTAAAAGCTCGGGGTGGAATACCAATACCCATCCTTCCGGTTGGTGTAATAATCCATCGTCTTCCGAACCCAATACTTGGCCCGGGGCAAGAAAGAGCATCGCTCCCTTTTGATAGTCGTATATACTTCGTCCATATTTCAGTTGCCCGCAGTCCGTGTCTTTCAGCAATATAGCATAAAGGTTATATAGCTTTCTGCAAAAGCGCAGGGGTTTTGCTTCACGTCCGTCAATAACGCTGACTAATGGATGTCTGGTTTCTATGCCGAAATAATCGTTGTATTGTTGTACTGTGTTGATATTCATTATCTCATTCATGGCTTAATCTCTTTAGTTTTCGCAAATGTACTTCTTTTCCTATGTTTTTGTCTTCCGAGCGATGAAATTGGTATATCTATCCGTATTTTTGGTACATGTCCGGATGTCGGAACATGGTATTTTTGCGACAAATAGATTATTTATTAAAAGATCATAAGTTATGAGAAAGTACAATGGAATAAATCGTCGGGGATTTTTAAGGTCGGCGATGCTGTCGGGAGCCGCGATGTGTGTTTCTTCTATATCCAATGAAATGGTAGCTAATGAGAGCCGGGATAAGCAAGAGCCCTTGGCTTTAGGTAGTAAGGTCGCGGCTGGAATTAGCGCAAAACGAACCTTGGGAAGCGGTACGGCTTCCATGGTCGTATCGGCTATTGGCTTCGGTTGTATGGGATTGAATTATCATCGCAGCCAGCATCCCGGCAAGAAGCAAGTAATCGCTTTGGTACATGAGGCCATCGATCGTGGCGTTACTTTGTTCGACACGGCAGAGAGCTATGGTTATCAAACGAATGAACGATTAGTTGGCGAAGCGTTGAAAGGTTATTCGGACCGGGTATTTGTAACTACTAAATTTGGGCATAAGTTTGTGGATGGCGTACAAATCAAGACAGAGGAAGATAGTTCTCCCAACAATATACGTAAGGTATGTGAGAATTCGCTTCGCAACCTTGGAGTAGAAACTCTCGGTATGTTTTACCAGCATCGTGCGGACCCGAACACTCCGATTGAGGTCGTCGCTGAGACTGTGAACGAATTGATCAGAGAAGGCAAGGTATTACATTTCGGGCTTTGTGAGGTGAATGCCGATACCATCCGCCGTGCCCATAGGATCTGCCCTGTTACGGCTATACAGAGTGAATACCATTTGATGCATCGTGCCGTGGAGGATAGCATATTGCCGTTGTGTGAGGAACTGGGTATTGGCTTTGTTCCTTATAGTCCGATAAATCGAGGCTTTTTGGGAGGCTTGATTAACGAGTATACTCGGTTTGATCCGGAAAACGACAATCGTCAAGATTTACCTCGTTTCCAACCGGAAGCTATCCGTGCCAATATGCGGATCGTGGAAGTGCTGAATGCTTTTGGGAGGACACGGGGGATCACGCCCGCGCAAGTTGCCTTGGCATGGTTAATGAATAAGAAACCTTGGATTGTAGCTATACCGGGGACTACGAAGCTGTCTCATCTGGAGGAGAATTTACGTGCTGCGGATATCATTTTCACCGCCGGTGAGATGAGGGAATTGGAGGATGCGGTTTCCGCTATCCCTGTAGTGGGAAGCCGTTATAACGCGTTACAAGAATCAAAAGTACAGAAATAGATTTAGCTATCGGAAATATGAGACCTGTTTTTATACTTAGTATCATTCTTTTGCTTGTTGGATGTAAACAGCGAGATGAGCGTGTCCTGATGGTGGATGAGCAAGGCAGCTTCGCTATTGGAGGTACGGTCTTGGTTGACTCATTAGGGCATACTTATCATGGCGACCATGCGTACGTATTTTATCAAAAGCCGGTCGGAGCGAGGAAATACCCATTGGTATTCGCCCATGGTGTAGGGCAGTTTTCTAAGACATGGGAAACCACACCCGACGGGCGTGAGGGCTTCCAGAATATTTTCTTACGTTGCGGGTTTAGTGTCTATCTTGTCGATCAGCCTCGTAGAGGGAACGCCGGTAGAGGTACGGAGAGCGTGACAATTTCCCCGGCGTTTGACGAGGAGGTTTGGTTTAACCGTTTTCGTGTAGGTATCTGGCCGGATTATTTTGAAGGAGTACAGTTTAAGCGGGATAAGGAAACCTTGGACCAATATTTTCGTCAAATGACGCCGACTATTGGCACGACGGATTTTGAGGTCTATTCGGATGCCTACGCCGCTTTGTTCGACAAGATAGGCCCGGGCGTATTTATTACCCATTCGCAAGGCGGGCCCGTTGGATGGAATACATTGCTTAAGACGAGAAACATTAAGGCTATCGCGTCATACGAACCGGGTGGAGCGGTTCCTTTTCCGGAAGGGCAATTGCCGGAGGAGGCTAAGTTTATTACGCTTTCCAAGAAAATGGAAGGCATTGAAGTACCTATGTCCGTATTCATGGAATATACCAAGGTCCCTATCGTCATTTATTATGGAGATAATTTACCCGAGACTGATGAGCGTCCGGAGTTATATGAATGGACACGCCGTTTGTACTTGATGAAGATATGGGCAAAAATGCTGAATGATCTGGGTGGGGATGTCACCGTTATTCATTTACCGGAGGTAGGATTACATGGCAATACCCATTTCCCTATGTCGGATTTAAATAATATAGAGGTCGCGGATTTGCTTTCTGAATGGTTACATACAAAAGCTTTGGACTAGGTCTTTTGGGTAATGGAAATATATATAGTATCGTTTTCATTAGGGCTCACCCGATAAATCAGGGGGAAAATTCTTTAATTCTATAGAAAATTT
>NZ_QTLP01000048.1:0-15338 GCF_003635405.1 Parabacteroides sp. AF39-10AC
TTCGACATGGTCCAGCGATCCGATATCAGCCCTAACCTCGATATCCTCCCGGGTGGTCCTATCCCCCCGAACCCGACTGAGCTGGTCGCCCGTGACGTGCTGGAGAGGGCTATCGCCCGGTTGAAGGAACGGTACGACTATGTCATCTTGGATACGGCCCCTATCGGCATGGTTACGGATACGGCGATCATCGGCCGTGTGGCTGACATGTGCGTGTACGTCTGCCGTGCGGACGTGACACCGAAGGCCGGTTTCAGCTACATCAACGTGTTACGGCGTGAGCGTAAGTTCCCGAAGCTCGCGACGGTCATCAACGGCCTTGATATGAGCAAGCGCAAGAACAGCTACGGCTACGGTTACGGCAAGAAATACGGCTACGGCAAGGGATACGGTTATGGCTACGGCTACGGCTATGGTTACGGTTTCGAGGCCGGTGACAAGAAGAAATAACTAATACGCAAATCATGCAAATAACATTACTACTACTGTCGGGCTTCCTTTTTTCCGTGCTGTTCGGGATGGTGATCATCCCGAGGATCTTGGTGATCTCCCACAAGAAACGGTTATATGATGTCCCGGATTCCCGTAAGGTACATACGACGCCGGTCCCCCGTCTGGGCGGCCTGTCGTTTTTTCCGGTGATCCTGATGTCCATGTTCCTTGTGATAGGCTTCCGCCTGTACTTTTGGGATATGGACTCATCGAGCCTGTCGTTCAACATGCTCTATGAGTATCTCTTTCTGTTCGTGGGCATGACGCTACTCTATCTAGTGGGTGTCTGCGACGATCTTGTGGGTGTTGGCTACCGTTACAAGTTCGCCGTCCAGATCGTGTCGGCATTATTATTGGTACTGTCCGGTAATTGGTTCGGTTCCTTGGGAGGCTTGTTCGGTGTATACTCGGTTCCCGCTTGGGTGGGAATCCCCGTCACGGTCTTTATCGTAGTGTATATCACGAACGCCATTAACTTGATAGACGGTATCGATGGCTTGGCCTCCGGTTTGTGCAGTATCGCCCTGTCGGTCTTGAGCGTGATCTTCTTTATCCGCATGCAGTATGTGTACGCCTTGTTGGCCATCTGTACGCTGGGAGTCCTCATGCCTTTTTGGTGTTACAACGTCTTTGGCAACGCAAACCGTGGCCATAAGCTCTTTATGGGTGATGCGGGTAGTCTTACGCTGGGTTACGTGATCGGTTTCCTGATCATCCATCTGTGCGTGTCGAACCAAGTCTCACCGGAGTTACCAAATCCCTATATGGTGATCGCTTTCTCCACGGTCTTGGTCCCTTTGCTCGATGTAATCCGTGTGGTGCTTCATCGCCTTCGTAATCATCGTCACCCGTTCTTGCCCGATAAGAATCATTTCCATCACAAGTTGCTTCGTACGGGTATGCGTGTACGGATGGTGATGGTGACGATTCTGTGCGTATCGATCTTCTTCATAACGTTGAACTTGCTGTTGGCCAAGCGTATGAATATTACATACCTCTTGTTCTTGAACCTCTTCCTGTGGTCTCTTCTCCATCTGTCAATCAACAGGCTTATCTCCGGAGAGAGAGGGAGGAAGCGTCCGGTAAGAAATTCTGACAGCTCTTTGCCTGTTTTCTTGTAAGGATGACAAATAAAGCTTATATTTGGCTCATTAAAGCATCGCTTATGAAGACAAAGACCGAATATATACGATTGCTGCGTCAGTATATGACGGAGAATGCCTCCAAATACGGTATTTCCCGTATGGGGATATTTGGCTCTGTTGCCCGTGGAGAGAACACGGAGCAGAGTGATATCGATGTTTACGTGGAGGGAAATCTCCATGGTTTCTTTGCGTTGTCTGGAATAAAGGCTGATTTAGAAGAGCTCTTGGGATGTCCAGTTGACATTGTCCGTCTGCGGGAAAGAATGGATACCTTTTTTAAGGATCGCATATTAAGTGAAGGAATCTATGTTTGAACGACTAATAGCTTATCATATACTCGAATTGCTGAAAAAATCGTTGGAGGAAATCATCCAGCGAAGCGAGAGGATACGGTTTGCGGATGACTTCCTCTCCTCGAATGAGGGAGTGATCTTGCTGGACAGCATTTGCATGAAATTATCGGCTGTCGGCGAGAGCGTAAAGAATTTGGATAAGATAACTAAGCGAGAGTTTCTCTCTAATTACCCTGAGATACCTTGGAAGAATGTGATGGGAGTCAGGGATGTTATCGTACATCATTACTTCGAGGTGGATGCGGAAGAAATTTTTCGTATCTGTAAAGAGGATGTTCCACCTCTTTTGGATACGATTAATAGGATGCTTCTCGATCTTCATCAGTAAATTATAGTTCCCTATACTCCTCCCTTGCGTCAAAGCAGGGGCAAGCCTTACGGATATAGGGGCTAAGTTGGTAATGTCCTAGGATGCGTGCCTCCGGGTAATCCCTTCGTAATTGCCGTAGCAGATCCATCAAGGTACAGCGCTGGGCGTAGGTCCGGGTATCGGCTGGACGGCCTTGTTCGTCCAGTCCTCCCTCGTAACATATACCGATACTTTTGTCGTTCCATCCGGCTGCGTGCGCCCCGATCTGGTTGACCGGTTGGCAACGATGTAGCTCCCCGTCCCGTGTGATATAGAAATGATAGCCGATATCGGCGAATCCCCGTGCCTTGTGCGATGAACGGAGCGCCTCCACAGGAAAATCCCTGTCATATCGTGTGGCCGAGCAATGAATTACAAGGAGTCTGACCTCCCTGTAATTCTGGTAGAAACAATAAGCCTTACCCATGATAATTGAAAATTAGAGAATACAGGATTGGATGCCAAGTGCCCCTGCGATGGCGGTAGCTACGGCGATGATCACTTTGATAATAGTACTCCATACGGACTTTTTCATGATAATTAATAATTAATAGTGAATAATGAATTGAATAATGATATCCCGGCTGATATAAGAGGAAAGCTTCGCTTTCCTTCGGACGGCCTCAGCGGACGGGCGTCAAGCGAAGAGACCGTAGCGAGCGTGAGGAGCATCCCTGTCTGAGCGAAGCGAGTTGGGATGCGACAGCGAGCGTAGGTCTCGAAGTAGCCCGTCAGCGTCAGCCTTGACCTTTTGGTTACTTTTGGGTCAAGCCAAAAGTGACACATTAGATCTCATCAGGCGACTCCGAATCCCCACCCCCAGCAGCCGGCTTCTTCGAGATATCCACGGTAGTCTCCCCAGCCTTCTCCGCACGGAGCACCGCTTGCTGAGCCTTGCGGGTAGCCACGGGCTGGAACTCCAGCCCGGCGAAGACATTCTTCAAGTCCTCGCCCGGTATATACTGGATACTAACCCCGGTGATGTTTGTAGATGTGAATTTCTCAAGACTCTCCGCACCCTCGTTGAGGATATGGAGCCGGAATTTACCCAGTTCGCCGAAATCCACCTGTTTCCCCTCTTGGAGGGCATCGAGCAGGTTCTCGACAGTGGAGATCAATACCGCCACCACATCCGCCCGGCTGACGGTGGTTTGCATGGATACCCGGCGGCTCAGCTGCTTGAGCGATAGCTCACCATTGATCTGTGCCGTGGCGTACGCTTTCGCCGGCTCGTCTTTCTTGATAGGGTTGGTCCGAAGGGACACGCTGTAATTTAAAGCCATAGATTTGATAATTAAAAATTGATAATTGAAAATTGAAAATGAAATCGATTTGTTTTCGATAACGAATGTACGACATTCGGTTTCCTCTGAAATGAATACCGCTGACAGCGGATGAATAAGGGAGATAAAAGAGGAGATATGCTGAAAAATAAACATCCGTATAGTTGTTCGTGTCGTATGTTTTAAGTATCTTTATACCAATAAGATAAATCTTAAAAATGCGAACGATATGCGAACAGGATACACACAAATCGACGAGTGGCCCGTGCGGCCTTATTCCAAGCGGGAGCTGGCCATGGCCTACGCCCCCGAGATCAGCCCCGTCTCGGCCCTGAATCGGCTGGCGGAATGGATGCGGTATAACGATCGGCTGACCCGGGAGCTTGGTGATACGGGCTACCGCCCGAGGCAACGGGTCTTCACCTCCCTGCAAGTGGAGCTGATCTTCCGTTACTTGGGTCGTCCTTGAGAGGAGACACCGCCACCCGTCGGTATAGGCGAGCGGCGATGCCGGTACTGGCATCAGACAACGCCAGTACTGGCGTAGGGCTGCGACGGTAGTGCTTACGGGCGATGACAGTAGTGGCATTTCCTTCATTCCTTCATTCCTTCGGGCGTCCCTCACGCACACACACGTGCGAGGAGAAAGCGTACTCGCCCCGTGCGGTCTTGATCAGTGTTCCCTTCTCCAGCATCCGTTTGAGGGAGGAGTCGAGTGTTTTCTCGGGTATGCCGTTCTTCGCTGCCTCCTCCACGGCCTGCCGACGGCAGAACATCATTGGGAGGGCATTGAATAAAGCCTGTTCAGGAGAGGTCTGGACAGGGATGGCCTCGGAGGTAGGCAGGAAGCCCAGCACGTAGCTCGAATGGCGGTAAAGAGGCTCTATGAGCGTGAGTACGGCTTGGAAATCCTCGTCGGTGACCCGCAGGTCCAGCTTGGGGACGATACCATCCTTGATATTCTCGATGGGGATCTCCGGGGCGGGGGAGAGACCGGGGGAATTGAAAATGGAAAATTGAGAATTGAAAATTTTTTGTTGGGGAGGGAGGAATTTCTCCAAGGCTCTTAACAGGGCTACTATGCTCAGGATCCGGCAGGTATTGATGGCGATACGGGCCACGGCGCTTCGCATGGAACCTCCATAGGCGTAACCGGCGTGGGAGAATAACTGGGCGAACCGTTGGTTAAACAGCTCTTTCTGTTTCTCGGATAGCCTTAGCTGGATCGTTTGGACCGATCCGTTGATCAGGTCCAGTACCTGTTTCCATTGTGTTCCCCATGTGGCGAAGCGTAGGCCGTAATCCTCGCTTTCCGAATCGAATTGGTCCATCCACTCATCGATAGGTGGCATGAAATAGAATAACTGGCGAGAGAACAGGCCGTTCTCCGCCGAGGGGATCAGCGGCTTTACTTGCGCCGGGGTTCCACTTAGCAATACGCTGAGATAAGACTCATCGCATTCCCGGTACTCATGATTGGTACGCCGGTTGAAGGCCAGTCGCTCATGGTCGTGGCATTTACGCAAGGTATCGCTCCAATGGCCGTGATCCGCTCCGATGGCGGTACTCACGGTATCAGCCTCGGTCTCGCAGATCAGCCCCACGCCGTCGGCCTCTATGAGGTTCTCTAAGATACCGGTACCCGAGTTATCGCCGGCTATGAGGAACATCTTGAGGGGCGGTTGTTCCGGCTCGGGCGTCTCGGAGCGTTTCTTGCCGAGTGAGTCCCATCGGTTCTTTTCCTCCCGATAATTCTTTAGGCTGTCTTTGTAGCGGGCCATCATCTCCTCGTGAATAGGTTCAGCTAGGCGCCTGACCCATGTCAAGGCTCCTTTTCCGGAGGCGGGAGGCGCTACGATGAAGGTTTGTAGGCATGGGTACATGTATTTTTGTCCGTATAACACCCGTACCCGCTTGTTCAAGGTGCCCCCGAGTACGGTGAATACTCCCAGCAGGAGTATGTCACGCTGGGCGATGGAGTTCCCGCAATCGATCATCTGCTTGATGAACGGGGGCCACGGATAATCCGGGAAAGCGGGTGGCAAGTCCTCACGTGCGTACGTATGTGCGTGTGTGGGTGTGAGAGGGGCTTGAAGGTTTGAAGGATTCTTGTTCTCCCTCGGGTATTGGCGGAAGGTGTCGGCCAGTTGCTTGTCCGTTTTTACGCCGGCAATCTCGGCCCAGTGGAAGACGGAGCCTAATCCGTTGTGCCCGTTGCCCGCTTTGAGGGCGTGGTCGTATAGCTTGTCCGCTTCTTCGTAGACGTATTTCTCGGACAGGCGGCAGATGCGATGAAAGAACGTCCTTCCCGCTTCCCCGCAATCGTTGGCGGTGGCGAAGGCGATCGGCATATACTCTTGGTAAGTGGGAGCGATGTTCGCCCCTTGGTGTTCGATGGCGGCGACAAGCCGCTCTAAATCTGATAATGGGTTCATTTGATTTATAAGTTATAATTTATGATTTAAACTGTCAACTGTCATTTGTCAACTATCAACTCTCCCGCAGCTTAGCGGAGGGATCATGGCAGAGGAAACACGCCCGTGAGAGATCGGCGTTTGAGGCATCCGCGTTCAATCCGTATTTCCATTTCAGGTATTCCCATGCCGATAGCCGTGCCTTATCAAAAGATTCCTCTATGGAAGCCTTGGGTGAGAGCCGGTAGGGGACGAGCAGTTTCACGCCTGTGGTGCTTGGGCTGACGAAAGCTAGGTCCGGTCTCAGTTTATTATCGGCGAACAAGGTGTCTCGCCAGTGGAGGGTTTCCTCCGGCGAGGGGAGATGGTCGATATCGATGACAAACTCTCCGGAAAGGAATAACAGGCGGTCTTCCTTGCGATAGGAGAAGACCCCGGCCGGTGTGACGTATGGCAGTAAGTTTTGCTTCAGTTTGCGGAACCGTTTCTCGTCGCTCAAAGCGTCCTGTACGCTGAGCGTTCGTTCTTTCAACCATTCGTTGGAGGTGATATAGGTATGCAACTGTTTGACACTGGTCACGCCGCTCGGCACTTGATTGGAGATGGGGGCGTTGAAAAAGGACATGATACATTCTTTCATTAGCTCGTTTGATTTAAAGTTTAGGCTGGTAAAGGAAAGGTAAAAGAGTGAGAAAAAACGGTCCGGTAAGTTATTTGCACCTATCGGTAAGTTATTTGCGCATAAAAGTAATTCGGTGACAGGAAAAAGAAGAAGATATGAGTGAAGAGAAAGCGAGCCCGTGTGTGCTGCACATCCATGGCGAGAACATACAGGTGCTGCCCAACGCCATGTTTGCCATTCAATATATTTGCTTGGACCCGGGAGAAAAGCCGGAGGTCGTTTCGGAAAAGGACGTGAGGCCGGATCCGGAGCCGTGTGATTTATTAGCCTCCTATATCCAAGACGAGGAGGTGCGTCACGACTTCGTAAAGCGAATCGCCCAATGCCCGGATGTGGCCACCCTCTGCCAAACGGTGCTGACCGACCTTTTCAACGAGGTCTTTTGCGACTGCGTGGAACCGGCCAAACTTATCAAGAGCAAGGAATTCATCAACGCCATCATCCCCCTGCTCCCCTTCAAGCAAGGCAAGAGCTTGCGCAATATCCGGCGGGCGATCGTGAAGTATGTGCTGGGGGAGGGGTAGAGGGACTGCATATTTTGATATTTAGAGGAGAAATGTTTGCGATAAAGGAGAAAATGGATATATTTGCCTAATAAAGAAAATGAGTTATGAATGCGACGATCGTTCCTGAAATGAATATTCCGAATATGGATACTTATTGGAGTATCCTTAAAAACTTGAGTTCGGATATGAAGTTAGAGCTAATATCCCGGCTTTCTAAATCATTGTTAAGCAAGGATCAGTCCATAGATGATAATTGGGCCTCGCAATTTGCCGGGGAGTGGAAAGATTCCCGTTCCGCTGAGTCGATCATAGAGGATATCCGAAATTCACGAACCTCAAATCGTGAAATAGAACTGTGATATGAAGAAATACCTTTTGGATACGAGTATTTGTGTTTTTCTGTTCCGTCGTAAATATGGAATAGCGGAAAAACTCCAAAAGGTTGGGGCATTGCAATGTTATGTGTCGGAGGTCACCATCGCAGAATTGAAATATGGCGCATATAAAAGTGATCGTATCAAAGAGAACCTTGATTTGATAGATCGATTTATTAGGTTGATAAACATTGTACCTTTTACAGACTCCATCGAGTTCTACGCTCAAGAAAAGAATCGCCTTCGTTCGTTGGGTGTATCCATAGAGGATTTTGATTTGCTCATAGGTTCAGCAGCCTGTAGCGGCAACTTGATCCTAGTTACAGATAATGTAAAGCATTTTGCGAATATAAAGGGATTGGCTATTGAGAATTGGGTAAAGCGATAGTCTTCATTAAGCAGACTGGAACTCATAAGATGCACAATAATGCCATCGAACGAATGTTCCGACACATAGCCATTGGTCGCCGTAACTGGTTGCACAGTGGCAGCCATTTTGCCGCATCGAATATAGGGTTTATGTATTCACTCCTTGAAAGCTGCAAACTTACCTTTGTACCAAGTGAAAAAATAAATGTCATAGAGTTTATGAGAACGGACGTGTTAAATCGAATAAAAGAGACCTTGCGTAAGGTTGTACCGGCTGGAGGACATGCTTTTTTTGTATGGCTCGCAGGCTAGGGACGAGGCACGTCCAGATTCGGATTGGGATATATTGATCTTGTTGGACAAGCTAAAAATCGAGGTGGAGGATTATGACAATGTATCTTATCCGTTAGTGGAACTAGGTTGGTCGTTAAACGAGTGCGTCAGCCCGGTGCTTTACACCTTGAAAGATTGGATGAGATACCATTTCTCCCCCTTTGTACACAACGTAAAAGACGAGGGGATACGATTGCTATGAGTTTGAGTGCGGAAGATATAACAGCGGATCAAGGCGCAAACCCATAACGGGGTAGTCGGTCAATTAGGATTGAATTATGTCTCTAAAGGCCTATTGACAAAAGATGAAGGTCGATTATATTCCCGTTTGTTACAACATCGTATTACCGGAGATTATAATGATTTAATAATATTGTAAATTCGTACTTTACTATTTGTATTATGCTGAGTGATTTATCTCGGTAACTTATCTCTATAAATATAGTTTAAACTCATTTTAAATTTAGACACTTGATTTTCGTCTTGCTGGTTTGTCGGCGGGATGGAAGTGTTTTGTGTACTTATCTTTATGTCTGCTACATCAGAGAATAATAAGCGGATAGCGAAGAATATGCTGTTCCTCTATATGCGCATGCTCCTAATCATGGGGGTGACGCTGTACACCAGTCGGGTCGTGCTACAGGTATTGGGGGTAGAGGACTTCGGTATTTATAATGTGGTGGGGGGAGTAGTCTCGATCATGGCTTTTTTTATCTCCAGTTTGTCCAATGTCTCTCAGCGTTATATGAATATAGGATTAGGAAAGCAAGATATTCGAGAGGTGGAATATGCTTTTCGACAGAGTTTTACTCTAATGTGCCTGTTGTCTGCTATATTATTACTGTTAGGTGAGACATTGGGATTATGGTTTGTTTACAATAAACTGGTAATACCACCGGATCGGACGGTAGCGGCGCTTTGGGTATATCAGTTCTCGTTGATCTCCGTCCTTTCTGCTATCAATCAAGTTCCGTTGATGGGATCGATCGTGGCGCACGAGCGAATGAATATGTATGCGTATTTAGGTTTGTTTGAGGCTTGCGCTCGATTGCTAATAGTGTATTTCTTGAAGGTTTTCGGAACATTTGATTCTTTGATTCTTTATGGAATGTTGACAGCGTTAGTTTCCTTTATCACTTGGTTGCTTTATGCGATTTACTGTATCAGAGTTTTCTCCGAATGTAAATTACGTTTTTATTGGGATCATTCTTTAGTGAAAGATATGTCACGATTTATTGGCCAAAATTTATTTGGATGTTTCGCTTGGTCAGCAGGTATCCAAGGAACTAATATTCTTTTGAACTTGTTTTTTGGCCCTGCGATTAATGCGGCACGAGCCATATCTGTACAGGTGAGTGCAGTGGTAACACGTTTTACCGAGAATATCATGACAGCGGTTAAGCCTCAGATCATAAAGTCGTATGCGTCAGGCGATCGAGAATATATGATAGTTCTTATTGTGAAAAGTTCAAAATATGCTTATTTCTTAGCGGCTCTATTTGCGATTCCGGTAATGATGGAGATAGAGTTCTTATTGAAGGTATGGCTGGGGCAGGTGCCGGAACATACGGTTGCCTTTACTCGTTTGGTCTTGTGTGAATCGTTAATAGGAGTTTTCATACCGCCCCTTTGGATAGCGGCGAATGCCACGGGACGAATCAAGAACAATCAGGTGTACGGGCGAATGTTTACGTTGGCTATTTTGCCTATTAGTTATTTGCTTTTGAAAGTACAGCAGGATCCGATGATACCTTTTTTTGTGGCGGTCGTCGCAAATATAGGTTATTGGCTCTATTGTCTATATGATATACATGTTCAGATACGATTGGATATAAGATATTATTTGAAAGAGGTGGTTATGCCTGGACTGTTCCTGTCCTTGATTTTATGTTCTGTAGGATTAATTCAAAGTTTGATGATTCCGGAAGATACTTTCTCTCGCTTTTTATTAGTGTTCGCAAGCATGTTGATCGTGGGCGTATGTGTCGTTTATAGACTTTTGAGTGAAGGAGAGCGGGTCGTATTACAAGGATATATTCAAAGGGTATGTACCAAATTAAAAAAATAGTATAGCGATTGGAATAATAGCAGTTGCTTAGATACCAGCTTACGTTTTTGTTTATGAAATTGTAACTAATATTTCAAGTAAATATGATACCAAAGAAAATTCATTATTGTTGGTTCGGGGGCAATCCGTTGCCTCCTTTGGCAGTGAAGTGCATAGAATCGTGGAAGAAATATCTTCCGGACTATGAGATAAAGGAGTGGAACGAGAGTAATTTCGATCTGAATTATAACGACTATGTCCGTGAAGCGTATGAGGCTAAGAAATGGGCGTTCATAACGGATGTGGTTCGCTTGTACGCCATGGTGACGGAAGGTGGTATCTATATGGATACGGATGTAGAGGTATTGAAGCCGTTAGATGAGCTGTTACAATATGATGCGGTGTCGGGATTCGAGTCTTCGTCTCGAATCCCGACAGGCTTGATGGCCTGTCGGGAGGGGCAGCCCCTCTTTGAGGAGCTGCTCCATGAGTATGACGTTTTACATTTCAAGCGTCCTGACGGTAGTTTAGATGTGACAACAAATGTAACCCGTATTACGAACGCTTGCCTGAAATATGGTTTTGTTCCTAATAATACGAAACAGACTGTCAATGGATTCACGTTACTTCCCCAAGATTATTTGTGTCCAAAATCGTATGTGGATGGTAAGATTTATTTAACGGAGAACAGTATGACGATCCATCATTTCGCGGGGAGTTGGGTGAGCGATGTGGATCGGTATGCGCAGGAATTAGGTAAAAAACTTATTTTTTTGCCTAAAGGTATTCGTGGATATGTGACTAAATTTTTGTCAATCATAAAATATAAAGGGATTAAAGATATGTTTTGTGAAATGTGGAGATGGATGAAAAGAAGATGACCTAGCTATAAAAACAAAAATGAAAGCGTTCTTTATAATATTCTTGTATTTTTTATTTGATAGGGAAACTTATTATATCCTTCATTCTGATACATTGTCTTTAATATATGTTTCACTTTCAAAGTTTTTTGCTGTTTTTGTAATATTGATGGCTCTTATTAAGCAATTTAATAAGAATACATTAAAAGTTATGGGGTGTATATGTCTTGTCTTTTTTAGTATGTTGATTTCTACTGTTATTAAAGATGGAGATGTGCGTCGTGCTATAATGATTATGTACCCGGTTTTGGCTATGGGAGGATTGATGTTGTGGCAATGTTCTACATTTAATCGAACAAAATTATTTGTTCGATATATCGCTTGTTTTTATTTTGTTTTAATGGCGATTAATTTCTTTTTTTTGCTTGTGTCTCCTTCTTTTTTTGTTAATGATTCGATGTCTGGGGAGTCTTATTTTCTAGGAATTGAGAATCAGGTGGGGTATCCAATGATGAAAGGCCTTTGTTTTGTGCTTATTGATAGCTATTTCCGAGGGGAAAAAAGGCTTTTGTGCGTTTATATAATAATGCATGTTTCTACTATATTGATTATATTTTCAGGTAGCAATGTTGTTGGTTTAGTTTGCATGCTTCTTTTTTTGATTCCAAATGTGATTCAGCGTAAAATAGCTTCTTTGTCATTGAATACTTTATTGCTCGTGTTTGTGTCTTTATTTGTGTTTGTTATATTGTTTGGAAATTTGATGATCATCCTTGAATCTCCTTTAGTTTCATATGTGATAGAAGATTTGTTAGGTAAGAATTTAACACTTACAAATAGAACCCTAATTTGGGGTATGGTGGTAGATGGATTTTTAAATTCTCCTATTATAGGAAACGGTGTTAGAGAAACTACGAGTTTATTCTATATATCTGAGCAATATACGAAAGGTTATATGAGTGCTCATAATCAAATATTGCAATCTTTATATGAGACAGGGATTCTGTTTTTTGTATCTCTTGTTCCTCTTTTTAATGAATTGAATAAATCTTTAAAAAGCAGTGTTCCGTTTTTTTCTTTAATAGTAAAAGGTTCTATTTTTTCTTTTTTAGTAATGTATATGGCAGAAGCTCCAGGTATGGATAAAATACTGAATCTTGTTGTTTTTGGTTTATTAGTCTCAAAAATGAACAATACTGTTACTTGTAAGGGTAATATGTATGTTCGTTGTGAAAAGTGATTTTTTAATGTGTCTATTATGGATTTAATATCAATCATTGTCCCTGTTTACAACGTGGAGCAATATTTGCGAGACTGTATTGAAAGTATTATCAATCAAAGTTATCGAAATTTGCAAATTATCTTAGTAGATGATGGTAGTTTGGATGATTGTCCGAGGATTTGTGATGAGTATGCCTGTAAGGATCATCGCATAGAGGTTATTCATAAAGAAAATGGAGGTCTTTCTGACGCTCGTAATGTGGGGGTCGATCAAGCTTGCGGAAAATATATATCTTTTGTTGATAGTGATGATAGGATAGCTGAAGATATGATTGAGAGCCTTTATGATAGAATTGTAGGGGTGAAAGCGGATATGTCTGTTTGTCAGAGATTTTTAATTGGAGAGAGTGGAGATATTAAGGATGATGATAAAGCTCTTTTTGAGGATTATGTAGTATATGGAAATAAAGAATGTGTGCATGATTTTATGTCTTCAAAAGGAATTGATACGGTGGCTTGGGGGAAATTATATCGTACGGAATTGTTTCAAGATATCCGTTATCCAAAAGGAAAATATCATGAGGATGTATTTATTACTTATCGTTTGGTGGCTAAGTCTAATGTGATAGCGGTTAGTGGTGAGAAAAAATATTGTTATAGGATACGTAATGCCAGTATAACACAATCTTCCTTCTCCTCAAAACATTTGGATGCGGTGATAGGTAAATGTGAAATAGCAAACTTTATGGAGGTTAATTATCCGAGTGAATTGGTTTACGCTCAAGCTGGAATTGTGTATGCGGCCAATCAATGTGTTTGGAGAATGGGTATTTCTCATTGTTTTAATAAACAATACATGAATTTTTTGCAATCGAAATATCGTTCTTTTGAAACACCCTTCTTGCGCTATGGAAAAAACAGATTTTTCTCGAAAATATTTTCCATATGTGCTTTTATTAGTGTGAATATGGTAGTGAAATCTATATCAATCATCAAAAATTAGAATAGGTATGTTGGGAAAAGTGAAAGTTATCTTACAAGAGCGTATCAATCGTAAAAATAGAAGCAAATTAACTAATTTATCACCTTCATTGGTCTGTAGTAATTGTACAGGTGGCTTTTTATATCATTGGTTGGGTTTACGTTTCTATTCACCGTTCATTAATTTGTATATGACCAATGAGGATTTTTTGACAGCCTTGGAAAATTGGGATTTGTTTATTCATTCAGAGATCAAAGAAGTTAAAAATAGTGGTTTTGATTATCCGGTAGGAGAAGGACTATTAGGTGTAAAAATCCACTTTGTTCATTATAAAGCATTTGCAGATTCACTTGCTAAGTGGAAAGAAAGATGTGAACGTTTGAATGCTGACAATATGGCGGTTATGCTGACAAATTGGGGGGTGATGTCTCTGTGCTAGAGCGTTTTGATAAACTTCCGTTTAAAAATAAAGTAGCGTTTGTTGATAAAATTTATCCTCAGTTTAAATCTACTTGTTATTTGAGTGGGTTTTCGAAGGTGAAAGGCGTGAAAAATATTTATGCTACGCAATATCTCGATGGACGGAGATATATTGATCAATTTGATTATGTTTCTTTTATTAATCAATTAAACAAGTAAATGAAATATGCATAAACTTAAAATATTACTTGCCGCGATTTGTGGTGAGCTACTTAAACTGTACTATAAGGTAGGGTTAGGTACAATCCCATATGGAATCAATCAGGAGAAGGTGCGTAAAGAAAAGGTAATAGTTTCTCTTACCAGTTATGGACGAAGGGTGGGAGAGATACTCCCGTTTACGGTTATTTCATTGCTTCGTCAAACTTATAAACCAGACTTGGTATTGTTATGGTTGGATGATGAACATTGGAATGATGGTAATTTGCCTTTTATTTTGAAGCGTTTGAAAAAGAAAGGGCTTACTATCCGCTATTGTAAGGATATTAAATCTTATAAGAAGTTGATACCCACGTTAGAGGTGTATCCGGATGATTTGATTATTACTTGCGATGATGATTTCTTTTATCGGCGGAATATGGTTGAACGTTTAGTTGCTGAATATCATAAAGATCCCTCTCATGTTTACACGTATCGAGCTCATCGGGTATCATTTAATAATGATGGAATTTTGAGACCTTATAATGATTGGGAGATGGAAATTTCCGGGGTCGGCGGCCGTTTTGTGTTTCCAACGGGGTGCGGTGGTTGTTTATACAAACGCTCCTTGTTGCATAAGGATATTTGTAGGGAGGACCTGTTCATGCGTTTGGCTCCAAAGGCCGATGATGTGTGGTTTTATTTCATGGAAGTTTTGCATGGAACGGAGTGTGTAGTGTTACCGGATAAAGGATATGTCTATATTCCGTTGGACGTTTTTTATCAGTATATTCATAAAGAAGCAAGCCTGTCGGCTACGAATTGCAAGGAGTCTCAGAATGATCCTCAAATTCGAGCGGTGATGGATTACTATCATTTGATGGGTTCAGATTTAATAGGGTGCTGATTTTATTTCATGAAGAAACTTTCTTATACAATAGGTTGATCGTTGTTGGACCATTCTTGATCTGCCTAATATCTTACTTAAAAAAATAATACATAATTCTTATGAAAGCATGTTTCATGGGTTTGGGCTATATTGGCCTGCCCACGGCTATTATTGCCGCAAAGCACGGGGTGGAGATCGCCGGCGTGGATATTAACGCTCAGGTGGTGGAGGTTACCAACCGAGGAAAATTGCATATCATCGAGCCGGGTATGGAGGAGATGTTGCGGGAGGTACTGGCCTCCGGACATTTCAAGGCGTACACCGAGCCTCGGGTGAGCGACGCTTATTTCATGGTGGTACCCACTCCTTTCAAGGGGGATCATGAGCCGGACGTATCGTTCGTGGAGTCGGCTACCCGTAT
>NZ_QTLP01000049.1:0-13212 GCF_003635405.1 Parabacteroides sp. AF39-10AC
ACGAACATCCCCACCTGCTAGCCAAACCTTACTCCATTCAACAATCTTTTCCATTGCCTCATCCAGATTCCATCGAGGGCTCCATCCAAAAGTCTTTTTCAATTTAGAGCAATCAAGCTTCAAGAAATTTGCCTCGTGAGGACCACCATCATACTTGTTCACCCACCTCATGCCTTCGCCCCACTTGTTCACAAATAGCTCAACAAGAGCGCCTGTTTGAAAACAATCCACATCATCGGGACCTACATTATAATAATCCGCAAAACCGATATCCTCATATTGCTTCATCGCTATCAGCAGGTAAGCATACAAAGGTTCTAGAACATGTTGATAAGGACGGGTAGAGTATGGATTACGCACAACAATATCCTCATGTTTTACAGCCGCACGGATACAATCAGGTATTATTCTATCACTGGCGAAATCTCCACCACCTATCACATTACCCGCTCTAGCAGTAGAAATAGGAATAATAGGCAGACCATCAATATCTGTAAAGAAAGAACGCTTGTAGCTATGAGTCACCAGCTCCGAACAGGATTTGGAATTTGAATAAGGATCATACCCATCCAATTCCTCATTCTCCCTATAACCCCAACTCCACTCCCTATTCAAATACACTTTATCCGTAGTGACATTCAAGAAAGACTTCACGCAACAATTATTGCGAACACACTCAAGAATATTCACGGTACCCATCACGTTTGTCTCGTAGGTATAGGCAGGATCTTTATAAGAATCTCTAACAATGGGCTGAGCGGCAAGATGCAGTACAATTTCTGGTTGCGACTCATCAAAAGCCTTCTTCATGGAGGCATAATCTCGTATATCGCCAATCACGGAATGTATGTCATCTTCAATATTAGCAATTCGAAATAGCGATGGTTCTGTTGGGGCTTTCAGTGAATATCCTGTAACGATCGCTCCGGCATTAGCGAGCATCCTACACATCCAAGAGCCCTTAAAGCCGGTATGGCCTGTAAGGAAAATCCTCTTGCCTTTATAAAAATCCAATATATTTCCCATTCGTATGATAACTTATTATTTTGCGTAATCTGGTATTTCCGGAACAGAGCGCTCCCAACGCTTCCAAGGAGCTTTATCCTCGGCAAGCAGTTTTTCAAGCATAGATTTCTCACGTATATTATCCATGCACTGCCAAAAACCAGTATGGATGTAAGACATCAACTGACCCTCTTGCGCCAACTTGACTAGTGCGGTCTTTTCGAAGACACAAGAGTCACCCCCTTCCAGCATATCAAAAACCTCGGGTTCCAACACCATGTAGCCGGCATTAATAGGAGCGCCATCAGAGGCGTTCTTTTCCCGAAAAGCCCTTACGGCTTGATCTTTAGTAATATCTAAGACTCCTTTATCTTGTGCTATCTTGACGGCCGTAAGGGTCGCAAGCTTGCCATGGCTCTTATGAAACTCCACCAATTTATCAATTTCTACATCACAAACACCATCGCCGTATGTCATCAAGAAAGTCTCATTCTCTATATATCTCTGGATACGCTTAATACGACCTCCAGTCATAGTGTTGTAGCCCGTATCAACGACTGTGACTTTCCAAGGCTCCATATTAGTTTGATGAACGGTCATTTCGTTGTTGCCACCACGATAGTCGAAAGTCACATCAGAGTTATGAAGGAAATAGTTGGCGAACCACTCCTTAATATATTCCTGTTTATAACCGGCGCAAATGATAAACTCGGTATAACCATAATAGGCATACTCTTTCATAATGTGCCACAAGATTGGCATACCACCAATCTCAATCATTGGCTTCGGCTTGAACTGAGATTCCTCAGATATACGAGAACCGAAACCTCCTGCAAGAAGTACTACTTTCATGATAAAGAAAAGATTTTTCAGTTAAGTAATCAGCTAAAGCTAAGATAATTAAGAATTAAACTTGTCTTTATAAATTGTATAATCATTATGTATATCAACAAAAACTGCATGAATAGGATATTCTGTAAAAATATCAGAATTAGGGATTTTCATAAAATCGCTACCATACCTAAGAGAAAGATATTTTTCCGCTTCAAAAGGAATAGGTAAAAGGAGATTCTCAAAATTCACATAGCGCTGAATTCCTAACCATTTACGAGGAAAACTCGTTTTGGGAAACGGAGCCTTCCCAAAAAAATGGCCAACAAGTAACGTATTTTTAGTTGAAAAGTGATTCAATATTTTGAATAAAAAGTTTTTTGCTGTAGTACCTACAACAAAATGACAAGAATTAATAAATACTTTCTTGAAAAAGCTATCAGAATCGTAATCTACCAAATAAAGAGATGTAGCTTTTAAAATTTGAGCGGATAAATATTGAATATAACGAACAAACTTATTAGGTGATACATTATACAAACACATTATATCAATATAAATACCTTGATGCATTTTATTATATCCTTTTTCAATACAAGTTGTTCCATTCATTCTTAACTTAGAAAAAAACAAAGGCCACTCAGTAGAATTTTCTCTTTGAAGATGAAATTTTTCTGTATCAAGATGTATAGAAGCATAATGAAGGAACTTATGATAATTATTAAAAGTCATAAAAACGTCAAAATCATCATCCCATGGAATAAAGCCATGATGCCTAACAGCGCCTAAAGCACTTCCACCCATTAAATAATATTCTATATCATATTTCTTACAAAACTCATCAAAATAAAACGCTATTTCTAATATTTTATATTGAAAATCTTTAATATCAACATTCATAGTAGTAATTTAAACTAGTTTATCACGCAATATAGTAGAAGAAATACCTTTAGTATAAGGAAAATAAACAACTTTAGCTCCATTCTTATTCAACTCAGCTTCTACTTCCTGAAACAAAGAATTACCTTTCCAGTCATCACCAACAAACATCACATCGAAATGCAAACGATGATAAGCAGACATTTTATCTCGATTAACTTGAGGAACTACTTTATCTACATATTTGCAAGCCTCAACAATTGCCTTACGATTATCATAAGAGATTATAGGACTTTTATGCTTATACTCTCTTACCAATTCATCGGTACTAACACCAACAATTAAAAAATCACACAATTCCTTAGCTCGTTTTAGTATGTTTAAATGACCAATATGAAACATATCAAACACTCCAGAAGTGTATCCAATAATAAAATTTTCGTGACACATAATTATATATTATTTCAACAAACTATTATACAAATCCACCCACCTTAGCATAACATTTTTTACAGTAAAATAATGGAGACAATTAAAAGCATTCTCTGAAAGTTTACAACGCAATTTTTCATTAGTAATTAAGTCATAAATCGAGCGAGAATATTCAGATATGTCCAAAGACTTAATAACTTTTGAATTAACATCATTAATTAAGAAACCTCGAATAGCCATACAATCATCAAAAGCAATAGGGACTACTTTCATCTGCATAGCTTCAAGCAGACTTAGTGGAGCACCTTCTAATAAAGAGGTAAACATTAGTATTGACGAACGTTCAAAATATTTCTTTGAATCATCACGCCCAACCAATTTCACATTTACAATATCATTTTTATTTATAAAGTCTTTATAAACAGATTCCCACTCTCCATAACCAACTATAGTTAAACACCAATCTCTCACGTCATAAGTAGATAAAAAATGTTTCCAAATTTTTAATGCTAGTAATATACGCTTAGATATTTCATCAAATCGAGCCACAATTAGCAACTCATTTGTTTTAGAATAGTTACGCTCAACATAATCAAATGAGAGAAAATTGGGAATTGAGACCATCTTAGAAGAATCCTTCAAATTAGCAATAGATCTATAAATGGGTATATAAGCATCAGATAAGAGAACTAAAGCATCTGAGTATTTATAGATAGATTTATACTTCCTTTTGGTAGTATATTTAACTAGAAAACGAGTAATAGGGTAGAAGAATAACAATAAAAGATAAATAAGCCACTTAAAAGAAATCCGCCTATTAAGAACTTGAAACAAAAGAGATTGCTTATTATATCTAATATTCTCTGTTCCTGGAAGATTATGCAAAACTGATATAATTTTCACTTTTAATCCCGCAACAGCTTGACCAAGGAATTTCATATTAACAGCTCTTGATGCCTGATTATGAATAATAGAAATCTCATTATCAATAAGAAAAGAACGGAAACCATCTAAATCATTATAATCAATTTTAAATTTCGCATCAAAGACTAATTGAGAGGAACTATATTCAGAATCTTTAAAATAAGCTATAAAACAATGAATTCCAACACTAGACAAATATTTGGCAGACAACAAAGTGACTTTTTGATTGCCACTACCTGATTCAGAAGGATCTAATAAACTAATAAACAAGATATTCATGATCTATACTTATCAAATAATTTACGATATATTTTCTGAAAAGGAATATAGTGATTCTTATAACCATCTATAACACATATGCTTTTATAAAAATTTATCGTGTGCAAACCATCCGAGTAATATGACGAGGAATCAGGATAAAGGGATATTACTTTTGTTTCATTATAGGACTTATCTGAAATATCCTCAACTTTATACAGAATAATACCTTTACCATACCCTTGTAAACAATCCTGAGCTGGTCTGTATACAGTATTATTTACGTACATGAAATCACCAGCCATTCTGCTCCCAAACAAATTAGATTTTATTAATATTGGAGACAAATCGTATCCATATAATCTATTATTTGAAGTCCACATATACAAATCCTTATTATATGCATTTCTTGAAGTTGCAAAAAGATAAAAGGCTCCATTATAAGGCAAGATTGTAGCATCCGCAACTGCAACAGGAAGCATAGTACTGAAATGTTCACAAGAATGTAACAAAGTATTATACTTATAAACATTAAGTTCTGTAGAATACGAATTTTCAGGAACAATATAAACCTCATCAAGAGTATCACCTCTAATAATCAAGGGATAAGAGTTATGTATATTATCATCTATCAACGTATATTTTTCAATTATTTCACCTGTACATTTATCGACAGACAAATGACATATTGTTGCTACATTTTTACTACCTAACAAGATATCTTCTACAAGCAAATCAATAGTGCAGTCAGATACATTTAAAATGAATGGATCTGCATAACAATGAAATTTAGAGTCTCTCCTTAACCAAGTGATATTAGACAAATCAATATTATCACTGACTAAATCTTCTGGAATAGCATTAAAAAATCCCACATTCCATTCTTTATAAGATATTTTTTTCTTTAAATCAAAAAACATATAAATAATTAATTGGTTTTACCACAAGAATACTTACCCGACATTACTATCCAAAAAAACAGACCTCCCCAAAGATATGTATTAATAATAGCACTTTCGGACAAACTCAAAAATAAATATTGAAGCATTACAGGAATGAGAATCGAATTATAATCAAACTTAGAAACAGCCTTACAATATAGATTATACAAATATGCTAAAGAAAAAATTCCAGAAGACAGCAGCAATGATATATACGCAACATCTATTATAATAGACTCATCAATCTTAGTTGCACCAATCAACAAATTATTCGGAGTTAATTCGCCAAATACGAGCAAAGAATACCTTAATCTACCAGAACTAATTTCATGAATAAAAGAATACTCTGATTCATTAAATAAAACAACAATAAAAAAGAATAGTATCACAAATGGATAAGACAACAATATATATTTATTAAAGAAACATTTTTTTAAATTTGTTTTTTGAACAAAAGATAAAACAAGCAGAATACAGCCAGAGAACAGAACCGTACGAGAATAAAATGATTCATATATAACAAAGACTATAAAAGCGACAAGAAATGTATTAATTTCTTTCTTTAAAACCACAAGAAAAATAACCAAGAAAAACAAATACAATGAAAACAGGTTAGGATTTCCATATCCCATATCACTAACAACGCCTCCAGACTTATAGAAAAAATCAGAATATTCTTCATGCAACACTCCTAAAATCAATAAACCGTAATTTATAATTAAGAATAATACAGTTAGACAAAAAGAATATTTAGCCATTTTATCAATATAAAGATTCCTAGATATTGATACCAGCAATGACACAAACAACATTTTAGATGCTTCCACACGAAACAATGAAAGTATAAAAAATAGAACTATCCAATAAATATTATCATCTATCTTTGTAAAAAGCAACGAAATAAAAGAAATACCAATAATAAGTATAGATAAATTAGCAGTAGCAAAGTCTGATATATTTAGTGTCATTTTAAGATTAACAAGAAATATTATAATAAAGAACAATATCTCTAAAATTCTATTCTTCTTAATAACAAATGAGCCAGTCATAAAATACTATATATTTCATTCATTGTTTTTTCAACATCAAACATCAAAGAACGTTTTGCTGCTTTATCTTGATAGACAAAGACCTTATTATAATCATTGACAAATAATTTAATTGCATTATACAGAGATTCATCATCATTGTCTGCCAAAACCCCATACTCGGAATTTGACCCTAAAAGCTCTACTGGACCAACTGTTTTTGTAGACACAATTGCTTTTCCCAGACATAATGCTTCCGCCACAACTAAAGAAAATCCCTCTGCCAAAGAACAACTCACAAATAAATCCGCACACTTTATATAGACATAAGGATTAGGCTTATAACCTAAAAGGTGTACATTATCATCCAAATGTAAATCATGGATCATTTTACTAAGATCTGACTCCAAACAACCTGCACCAACAATCCAAAAATCTATATCATATCCATTATCTACAAAAATTCTAGCAACTCTTATAATACTATCAAATTGTTTTTGTCTAACCAATCTTCCTACTAGACAAACCGTAAATTTCCTTTTCTCAACTTTAAACTCATTTGCCCGCAAGACAATTGTCTTACAATCTATCAAATTATATATTACTTTTGTGGATGTAGTCACATTAAAAAGTTGTTGAAATTTATTTTTCGCATCATTAGACACAAAGATCACATCATCCATTAATTCATAACATTTCTTCTCATGCTTATTACTTTTGAAATACCTTTTTGTCCAATGGAAATTAAACAGATCTACGTGCACCCAAGATAAATGCCTAATTCCTTGCTTCAATATAAAGCTATGATACACCAAACTCCGTCCTTCTAAAAAAGATATTATCGTATCATACTTTTCACCTTTCATCTTATCAATTATTATCTGTCTTCTAAAAAATAATATATAAAAATAATATAAACCAAAATAGGACATTATTTTTCCTATCATCCTTTCTAATAAGGGTCTATTAATATTATAGAATAATATTATTTTTCTCACTTCTAAAGGCACTAGATTTGCATAATTTCCAAAATCATGTTCTAACAAAAGATCTATATCATATTTACTATAATCAAAATTATTAAGCATATCCACCAATAATTTTTCCGCTCCACCATCATAAAGGCTTTGCATCACGAACAGAATTCTTTTTTTATTGCCACAAGTCATATATAAATAATTTAAATTCAAATTACATCAAATATATTCTAGTTACTTAACATGATTCAATAACCCTACATTGCTTATATACTATTTTTACTCTATTAATAACAAAAACAACTATTTAACAACAAATCGTTTTAGAGCCGCATGCAATATCATACGCTCACTTGATTGCAACAAACTATAAATAACACTAAAGCCAATAAATACGGAAAGCGAAAAAACTATCAAGAAACGAAAAACTGAATCATTAGGTTCGATTAACATCAATATAGAACCGACTAACACCAATGAGAATGTAAAAATTAATATAGGCCTAACAACATCTCGAAAGTATTTTCTCATATTCAACTGTATTTGCCTATGAATATCACACAAACTATAAAACCAATATCCTACATTTGCTAAAACCGCAACAATAAATGGGACAAGCGGATTAGCATTCAATCTTAACAAAAGATAGCTTATAGGTAATATCGCCAACGTGAACATTCTACCATATACTTGACTGTTTTTTATATGTCCAGTTGCATTTGCCGCCATCCATAGAGGTGGTATAAATACTCCTATCAAGGATTCACACAGAACAAGACGAGTGAATGATATAGTATGGCTTGGAACCTCACCTAACCAAACCTCCAGTATAAACTCTATCTCAACCATTACAGGTATAGCTATCAAGGCCGCTAAGAAATAAGCATATTTAGAGCTTTTCTCAATTAGTGTCACCATGTATTCACAATCACCGGAAGCATATGATTTAATTATTTGAGGTTTAACCGCTGTCATCATATTCTCAGTAAAACGTGTAACAACTGCGCTTACTTGCACAGAAACCGCTCGTGCCGCATTTACAGCGGGACCAAAGAATATATTTAAAAGGATATTTGTTCCTTGTACACCTGCAGACCAAGCGAAACAGCCAAATAAATTTTGACCTATAAACTTTGACATCTCTGCGACCAAACTATAATTCCAATAAAACCTAAATTTACATTCGGTAAATGACCTTACACTATATATCGCATAAATTAGCCAGACGAAGACAGAAACTATAGCCATAAGCAAACCATACAATATCAACGAATCGATTGTTCCAAAAGCTTCAAGCAAATAGACTATGAATAATCGAGCACAAGCCTCAAAAAGACCAAGATAGGCATATATATTCATTCGCTCATGCGCAACTATAGCCCCCATTAATGGGACTTGATTAATAGCGGAAAGTATGGAGATCAATGAAAAATGATATACCCAAACGGCAGCACCTAACCTCTCTGGAGGTATCACTAACTTATTGTATACAAACCCAAGTCCCAATGTTTCACCAAACAGCAATAATAATACGGACAACAGCCACATGAGGGTTAGGCTCTGTCTAAAAGCACATCCTGTCTCCATTAAGTCTTGTTTTCCCAAACCTATATTCATATATCGTTGGGTAACATTAGATAAACTAGAAATAAAAAAGCTCATGATGGAAACTACCCCTCCCACCACATTATAAATGCCGAAATCCTCTACACCCAAAACCCTCAACACGACCCGACTGGTGTACAGCGTCACCCCCATAATCAGAAGCATGCGCATGTAGAGGAACAACGTGTTCTTAGCTATTCGCTTATTGTTTTCGGAATTTGCAGACATAAAATCGTAATCGAACAATCCAAAGCACACACTTTATTAAGACACACCAGACAATGCAGAGAATAATATTTCATGACTTAAGAGCAATTAAAGCACATATTTTTTATGTATTTTACAATAAAATGCAATATACAACCCAATAATACACTAGAAATCACATACACTACAAAAGCAAAAAAAGGATTATCTATAATACGCATTAAGGAATAACGTCCTTCACTAACAAGCTCAAACATCAAATATATCTCAAAACTAATAAAAAACAAAAATGAAACATATTTATTAGGAACAGATTTTTTACATTGAAATGATAATCATCCACAAAATAAAGGAATGCAAACATTAAAATCAGAAATGGATAATATGTAACTGAAAGTTTAAAAAATCTTTGTTTCAGAAAAGACATATCATATTCCATCCGGCTATTATTATTCCATACAATACCAAATAGCATACCAGACATTGCGATAAACAATGTTACAAAGACACCTCCGAAATAATGTCCTAAAAATGAAATTGAATTATAATTATGACAAAAATGGCATAGCAATATACCGGTAATAGCAAGAGCCCTTAAATAGTCGAAGGCAACAATACGTTCTCTCATCTCTCTATTAATAAATCATTTAAATATTATGCAAACTCAATACAAGGCGTACACTCTAGGGGAGGCTCTTTGCAGTACCCTAAACCTAGTCATATTAACAATCAATTTTGATTTTAACATTATCTGTGTCCAATGTAATGTTATTAGGAACTTTATTCACATAATTCCTACACCCATTATCAGATCACACCGTGATCTCACCAATGTACAAGCTATTTCCAAAGCATACTCAACCGAGAAATCTCTGTTACCTTATCAGGTAAAGGAGGTTTACCAGTACAGGTAATAGTGATTTACCTGTACTGGTAATAGCGATTTACCAAATATGTCAGATCTCATCCGGGCTCTCGCTATCGCCACCGCCATCAGCAGGCTTTCCGCCCACCCAAATTTGCGTACTTACGCTACGAGGCGTTTTCAGTATGTGACCCGCACTACCATACTGCGTCGTCACAGTCAGCGTGTACTCACCTTCCGCCAAATCAGCCGGCAGGAGCAACGTGAGCGAAGAAGGGTTGTTGATGGTGATCTGGTCATCCGTCAGTTTCGTGGTGGCACCTTTGGAATCGGTCAGCGTAACACCTACCGACTCGTGGTCGCCAACCACCTTCAGCATCGCCCCACGGACGAAAAAGTTGTGACCCGCAGTGGCACTGCCGTCCTTCAAGCCCGTCTTACGATCCTCGGTCTCCAGGATGTACATGATGTTAGACTTCTCGCCGAGGATCTCCACCACGGTCTTGGCGATCGCCTCGCGCAGAGCCTTGTCTTGCGTGAAAGAGACGTAGATGGAATTATTCTCCTTGTTCCAAACGCCGCCCTCGACCACGCCTTTCAACTGGGGGACGGCACGGAACAGACCCGTGTTCACGCTATAGCCGTTTAAGATCAAGTCCATTACTATCCGATGGTAGAGAGTCACAGAGTGACGCATCGTCTCCGGGCGTAGACCGGTGTCTTGCTTGTACATCTCCTCCAACACGTCATCCAAAGTTAAACTTCCAGCCGAAGCCAGCAGCAGGATCTTGTCCGTCTTGTTGTCGGTGGTCACCGAATTGTCGATAAGCCAGCCTTTCAATACTTTCTTCATGGTATTTTGATTTATGGGAAGGACGGAATTGCCCTTTCCGGTTATCCTTGTCTAGAATTTCTTACCAAATGCTATGTTCAAGAACGTCTTCACCAATATCTTGAAATCGAACCACCACGAGCGGTGTTCCAAATAGAACAAATCGTAGCGCAGACGGCGAAGCATCTTCTCCAGCGTATCCGTATAGCCGTTGTAGAGCGTGGCATAAGAGGTCACGCCCGGACGGATCTGGTACAGGTAACGATAGCGGGGATCACGTTCCATGATCTGGTCGATGTAGAACTTCCGTTCCGGACGGGGACCGATAAAAGACATATCACCGATGAAGACATTCCACAATTGGGGCAACTCGTCCAAATGATGCTCGCGCAAGAACTTCCCCGCACGGGTCATACGGGGATCCGCACCTCCCTTGTAAAGGGCGGGACCGAATTTCTCAGCGTCCAAACGCATGCTGCGGAACTTATAGATATGAAACGGACGACCGAAACGACCGATACGCTCTTGCTTGAATACAGCCGGACCGCCATCCTCACACCTCACGACGATATAGCAAATTAAAAACAAAGGGGAGAATACGATCAAAGCGATGAAGGCCAAAAGACAATCCCCAATACGCTTCACGTTACGTTCGATAGCATTCATCCCATCCGGGATGAATCGTTCCGGATTCTCTCCCTCTCTTTTTTCGAAAGGAATACTACTACTCTCTTCACTCATACGATCTCACTTAATGAAGGCAACCCCTTCACCTCGCCGGCATGCCACGCTTGGTAGTCCTCATGGGAGAGTTGGGATGCTGTTAATAATTTGTAATCTATGTCGTCTCTTCGCAAGATGTGCCTGCGGGCATACGAGCGGAGCGAACGATCCGTAACGGACACCATCACCACCGGGAACGGGTAGCCGAGCAAACGCATTGGCGTAATCTCGCTGTCCGGGAATACATGGCGCAACTGATAGGCCGAGCACTCAAATGCCACCCAGTAAGGCCCCGTGCAATACAGGTGAATCAAGTTTTGGTTCGCACGCTCGCGGCTCATGATATCATTTAAATGCTCGTTCAGCAACCGCACCAAACGAACGCCGGAAGGAAGGGAAGACATGTTTTGAATTATGATTGTTGAATTATGATTTAAACTGTCAACTCTATTAGTGTCTCAGCCATCGATCGTAATCGTCCAGCCGGCGGATCAAGGATAACTTGCTTTTCTTGGGCGAGGACTCACACCGCCACGGGTCCACAACCTCGTGCGCCATCTGCCGGTAGAGACTGCTGTCCGTGCAACCGTAGAGCGTCACCAGCAACAAGGCACGGGATTGCGGAGCCTTTACCAACGGGAGCATGCTTCGCATCGTGGCGAACAAGCGTACGAACTCATCCTCCTCGCCTAACAGCTTGTAGGTAGGTAGGAGCGACGAGTAGACCTTGCAGCGCATCACGTCCGTCTCCGCACGGAGAGAACCGTAGGATCTCAATACCTCACGGGCCAAACGAGTATCCTCCTCAGATACGCTGCCGGAGGCATGGTAACGTCCCAAGGCATCGTGCAAGCCCTCCCGCAGGCGATCGTTGTCCAGATGGGTATAGGCGTGCTTACCCTTGGTGTTCAGCTCGATCAGCTCATACTCGCCCGGCTTCACCTCCAACAAGGGGACCCACATGCAATCGAGGATACGCGCCATGACATCTTTATGCCCGCCACCCGGCTGGATCACCACCTCCGCCTCCATACCGGTAAAATAACCGGACGTGATACGCACGCGATCACCTTTTAGCAGGCGATCGCTGTCAGGAACGTACACCGGAAGCTCGTTGGAATAAGATTCAGCCACCCAACGTAAATTACCCATCTCGTCATCCGAGAGATAAGGGAAATGAGTCATGCCTCCGGAAGAGACCCGGGGAAGGAAATTGTATAGGGGAAGCGTACGCTTCATCTGGAAGATCTCCTCCACGGAGGACCGGATAAACACGTAGTTGAACAGCAGGGGCCGCTTCGTGTTTACCATCTTTCCGTCCACCTTCCTCACCTCCACATAGGAGGGGGCGAAATACTCGAACAACGTCTCCCCACGACGCTCGCGCCGGGAAAGCTCGGCATCCAAGCTTTTAGCGGGGCTGATCCTGTCGCGTCGTGCCACACCCGTAGTAGGAAGCGTGAGCACGTACCAGCGTACAGTCTTCAGGTCATGACGCTTGCCAACCCGCGCCGTACCCCTCTCCGAGCGACCGTCTCTCAAAACATTCATCATTATGATTATCTTTTCCTAAGATTATATCAAGATCTCCACTCAAGCCTCACGACAATTCAAAGCCCTACCAAGAGCGCCCTATTTACTCCTGATAAACAACACTTTATGTCTTTAAAAATGGCTTTTCTGAAAATCACCATCGCTTGAAATA
>NZ_QTLP01000049.1:13222-14593 GCF_003635405.1 Parabacteroides sp. AF39-10AC
CTTTAAAAATGGCTTTTCTGAAAATCACCATCGCTTGAAATATTAAGCTACTTGGGAAGTAGCGTAAAAGGTAGGAGAATGGTTATTACCCAGTTGTAGAGACGGGGCGTGCCCCGTCTCCCACAGACTGGTAGTATCTTTAAATTACCCTCTTGAGGGGATGAGACGGGGCACGCCCCGTCTCTACAAGAATGTATGTTCGATTTTTGGAAGGGACGTGATGATGTAGGAAATACGAGATCATTTCGTCTCTATTGCCATGTCTATGCACTAGGAATAAGAACGAAGATTTAAGGAGAATCAAGGTCGGAGCACAAACTAATGAACAAACTAAGCCTTATGATTGCTTGTTATTTGTTATTTTTTATTACTTTTGCGCCGTGAAAGAATACGCTACTTCCCAAGTAGCAAGCCTCTTACCCCACTTTGGGTATCGGTTTACACACGCTCTCAAAACAATTCCGGTTCACCTTCGATAAACGTTCCAACGAGAAGCTCTTCAAATAGATCTGTGTTGTCTTAATAGACTTATGCCCCAACAACTCACTGATAACCTCGATCGATACATCTTGTTCCTTCAAGAACGAGGCGAATGAATGACGGATCGTATATGAGGTGACCGGAAGCGTAACGCCTGTCGATCTCGCCAACAACTTCAACTCACGGTTAAAGCGGGACAAGGTCCTGTTATATTCTTTGTAGGCCGCCTCACCGGTTCTCCTTCCACTCAAAAAAGGAAATAAATAAAAGGATTCCTTTGCCGTACAAGCGGACAACTCATCCAACAGCCGCAACGCCCCGGAGGGAATCTCCAGCTGTATGAGAGATCCGCTCTTTTGTCGGTGATACTGCAATATCCCATCCCGGATATTCTCCCATTTCAAATGCGTGAGATCCACAAACGCTATCCCGCTGAACGCGAACATCAACCGAACGGTCAACTGTACACGCCGCAAGGACGGATCCCCCAACGGGGCGTTAAACATACGCTCCAGCATCTCTCGCGGCAACGCCTTCTTCCGCTTGCTCTCAACGCCCGTGAAGACATCTTTGAACAGGTTGGGTACAAAGGGAGCCTCGTTCGCCTCCACGGCCAAGTTATAAATGTGACGAATCCGACGCATATAGGTGGACACCGTATTCAACGAACGGCCCTTGTCCAACAACCATGACTGATAGCACAAAAGCCTGTTCCTATTAATATAGGCATAAGGAATCGCCTCCATACCGCAAAAGCACTTGAACGAGTTCAAGGCATCTTGATAACTCTTCGCCGTGGAATACCGTTTTTTCTCACGCAGACAAGCCATGTAGATGGACAGGCCCATAACAAAATCTTCTTCTTTTTTCATATCTTCTCCTTAATAAAAA